>CAIWAJ010000608.1:0-6246 GCA_903910565.1 uncultured Rhodospirillales bacterium | reverse complement strand
GTAGTGCAGCGGTTTTGTAAACCGAAGGCCGGGGGTTCGATCCCCTCACCCGGCACCACCCCAAAGGATGAGCGGTTTTTGCTCCATTTCATTTCAAAAAAGAGCGCTTCCTGACGCCGGCCCTGCGCCCCGTCGACCAAAGTTTCTGGGACGGTGGTAATTTGGAGCGGGTGAAGGGAATCGAACCCTCGTATGCAGCTTGGGAAGCTGCCGTTCTACCATTGAACTACACCCGCATCCCGGTCGCCCGGCGCGAGATGCTTATAAGCTGCCCGTGCTTCGTGTGCAATTGTCACTGCGCCACGCCGCGTGCCACGATTCCTCAGAACAGCGTGAGCTGCTTCTCGGCCATGCCTTTCGGCGCGTCCGGTACGCTGAACTGCGTGGTGTCCAGGCTCTCGCGGTTATCAAGTCCATGCTGTTTTGCGGCGATGGCAAAGCGCCGGGACAACATATCGGCGTAGACTCCAGTGCCGCTGAAACGCTCGCCGTACTTGGCACTGTTGAGCCCGCCGGCGCGAGTCTCGCGGATCAACTCCAGCACGTGACGGGCGCGATCTGGGAAATGCTGGTTCAGCCAGTCCTCGAAGATCTGCTTCAACTCATGCGGCAGCCGCAGCAGGATATATCCGCCCCATCGGGCGCCGGCGAGCGCCGATGATTCGAGGATGCGCTCCATCTCGGCGTCGTTGAGCGCCGGGATCATCGGGGCAGCGAGCACGCCGGTGGGGATGCCGGCGCGGGAGAGCTGAGCGATGGCATCGAGCCGCTTGGCCGGCGTCGCCGCCCGCGGCTCCATCCTCCGCGCCAGCGTGCCGTCGAGCGTGGTCACCGAGAGGCATACGCGGACAAGGTTGCGCTCGGCCATGCGGTGCAGCACGTCGATATCCCGCAGCACGCCGGCGGACTTGGTGACGATGGTGACGGGATGGCCGAAGCGCTCCAGCACCTCCAACACGGCGCGGGTGAGCTTCAGAGTGCGGTCGACCGGCTGGTAGGGGTCGGTGTTGGAACCGAGCGCGATCGGGCGCGCCACGTAGCCGGGCTTGCGCAGCTCCTTCTCCAGCAGCTCCGCCACGTCGGGCTTGAACAGCAGCTTGGTTTCGAAATCGAGGCCGGGCGAGTAACCGAGATAGGCATGGCTCGGACGTGCGTAGCAGTAGACGCAGCCATGCTCGCAGCCCCGATACGGGTTGATCGCGCGGTCGAAACCGAGATCTGGGCTCTGATTATAGCTGATCACGCTGCGGGCGGCGTCGCGCAGCAGAGTGGTGGGCAGCGGTGGTAGATCGGCGAGGTCGGCGGTCAGCGTGTCCCAGCCGTCATCGAAGGGCGTGGCGGCGGTCGGCTCGAAGCGGTTGGGCGGGTTGACGATGGCGCCACGCCCCTTGCGCTCGCCCACCGGCAAGGTTGAGACCGAAGCCGGCGCCGGCGGAATCGAAATCGTCGCCCGGTTGCGCGCCGGCGGGCGCAGGCGGATGATGCTGCTCGCCGGCACATCGTCGTCATAGGTCTCGACATGCTCAATCTCGCGCACCAGCTCGCGCCGCCCCTGATAAGGCGCGAATTGCATCTCGGTGCGATCCGTCTCAAAATCCCGCATGGTGAGGTTCTCCATCCGTTCCGGCGGTAACTTCGCAAACCTGATGCGCGGGGTCAAGAACAGAGTATGAACCTGGATCAGATTTCCGTCGTCATCCCGACCCTGAATGCCGCCGCCACGCTGCCGGCCACATTGGAGGCGCTCGGTCCGGTCGGCGAGATCGTCATCGCCGATGGCGGTAGCCACGACGGCACGATAGAGACCCGGGGGGCCCGGGTCATCGCCGCCCCACGCGGCCGCGGAAGCCAGATCGCCGCCGGTGTAGCCGCGACAACCCGCCCCTGGCTGCTGCTACTCCATGCCGACACTCG
This sequence comes from uncultured Rhodospirillales bacterium, assembly GCA_903910565.1. Classification (GTDB taxonomy): domain Bacteria; phylum Pseudomonadota; class Alphaproteobacteria; order Acetobacterales; family Acetobacteraceae; genus CAIYPH01. The sequence goes on along the minus strand of CAIWAJ010000608.1, from coordinate 4,332 downwards.
CCTCGCGCCCCGCTGGCGGGAGGTCGCCGCTGGTCATATGGCCAGCCGAACACACCAAGCCGGCTATTTCCGCCTCCGCTTCGATAGCGACGACCCGCGGGCCCGGCGTATCGAGCGGATGGTCGCCTGGCGCTGTCGGGCCTTCGCTATGCCCTATGGTGACCAGGCGCTGCTGATCCATCGTGACCTGCTGGAGGCCGTCGGTGGAATGCGGGCTATTCCGCTGATGGAAGACGTCGATCTTGTCCGCCGGCTCGGCCGCGCCCGGCTGGCGCCGCTGGGCGCCGATGCACTGACCTCGGCGCTGCGCTACGAGCGCCAGGGCTGGCTGCGCCGGCCGCTGCGCAATCTTTGCTGCCTTTCGCTCTATTTGCTTGGCGTGCCGCCACGGACAATCGCGCGGCTCTACGGATGAGGGACCTCGCCATCGTCTTCGGCCGCGCGCCCCGCCTCGGCACGGTGAAGCGGCGGCTGGCGCGGGAGATCGGCGATCGCGCCGCGCTGGGCTTCCATGTGGCGCAGCTCAACGCCCTGCTGCACGGCCTCGCGCGAGACCGGCGATGGCAAACGCTGCTGGCACTGACGCCGGATCGCGCCTCGGCGCGCGTGCCCCACGGAGTCATGGTGATGCATCAGGGGCGCGGCGACCTCGGCGCGCGTATGCAGCGCGCGCTCGCCCGCGCAAGGCGAGCCGTGCTGGTGGGGTGCGACATCCCCGGCATCGGCCCCGCCGACATCGCTGCCGCTTTCGCCGCGCTGGGCCGAGCCGATGCGGTGTTCGGCCCGGCGGTGGACGGCGGTTTTTGGCTCGTCGGCCTCGGCCCACGGCGCCCCGCTCGGCCATTCGCCGGCGCCCGCTGGTCGAGCCCCGCCGCACTCGCCGACACGCTACGCAATTTCACCCGCTACCGCGTCGCATTCGTGCGCGAAGCGCGCGACGTTGATACGCTTGCCGACCTCATCGCCACCGGAGCAAAGAATGTGCCCGGCGTCACGTTTCCTGCCGGACGATGACAATTGATCGGCAGAGAGAGGAAGCACTTCTTCTTTTAAAAAAGGAAGCAAAAAACCTTTGTTCATTTGACGGGTGCCGCTCTCCACCCTCCGCGGGGTGTACGCCAACGGTATGGAGCCGAATAAAAAGGTTTCTGGTTGTTTTTGTTCACAAAAAAACCTTCCTCCCTACTCCGCCGCTTTCAAATGCTCCTGCAACCGCGGCATCAGCTCAACCAGGTTGCAGGGCCGATGCCGGTTGTCGAGCTGCCAGACCAGGATGTCGTCCCACGCGTCCTTCACGGCGCCGGTGGAACCGGGCAAAGCGAACAGATAGGTGCCACGCGCCACGCCGCCGATCGCGCGGGACTGCATGGTGGAGGTGCCGATCTTGGCGTAGCTCAGCATGCGGAACAGCTCGCCGAACCCTTCGATCTTCTTTTCCAGCACCCGATCGAACGCTTCGGGCGTCACGTCCCGCCCGGTGATCCCGGTGCCGCCGGTGGTGATCACGCAGTCGATCGCTGGGTCGGCGATCCAGCCCTCGAGCAGGCTGGCGATCCGGTCCGCCTCGTCCTTCTCGATCGCGCGCACCGCGACCGTGTGCCCAGCGGCGGTGATCCGCGCGGCCAGCGTGGCGCCTGAGGTGTCGGTTTCCAGCGTCCGTGTGTCTGACACCGTCAGCACGGCGATATTCACCGGCAGGAAGGAGCGAGATTCATCAATGCGGGACATGGCGCGTCTCCCTTGCGTCCAACCACTCTAGGCCGCGAACCCGGACCAAGGAAGAGCGGCCTCCGCCACCCTCATCGCACCGTATTGCGCGGCACATCGCGAAACGGGCGATCGCTGTCGATGCTCGGCTCGCGTGGCATTTTCAGCACCCGTTCGGCGATGATGTTGCGCTGGATTTCGTCCGTCCCCCCGGCAATCGAGGTCGCCGGCACCGAGACCAGGATTTCCGCGATGACGCCGTCGAGCGGGCTATCCGCCCCCGTCAGCAATGCGTTGGCGCCGGACATCGCGGTGTGCAACCGCGCCGCGGCGCGCGCCACGTGACTGGCGGCAAGCTTGCCCAGCGAGCCTTCCGGCCCCTGCGGCCGCCCGAGCGCCTGGGCGGCGCGGGCGCGGCGCGCGGTCCATTCGGCGGATTTCGCCATGATCAGCAGCTTCGCAAGATCCTGCCGGATAACGGGATCATCGATCGCGCCGGTCTGCCGGGCCCGCGGCATCAGCAGATCGACCCGCCCGGCCCGCTGCGGATACCACTTGTAGGGCTCCATAACGGTCGCGATTTCCGCGCGCTCTTCCTGGTAGATCCGCTCCGGCCGGCTGCTGCCCTGCGGCGAACTGCGCAACCCATCGGCGCCGCGCCGCTCATGCATCAGCGTCGTGGTGGTCACCTCCCAGCCATCCCCGACATTCGCCACCAGCATTTCCGGTGGAACCAGCGCGTCGGTGATGAACACCTGGTTGAACGAGGCATGCCCGTTCATCTGCCGGAGCGGCTGCACGCTGACGCCGGGCTGCTTCATGTCGAGAATGAAGTACGAGAGCCCCTTGTGCTTGCGCTGGTCCCAGTCGGTGCGCGCCAGCAGCAGGCCCCAATCGGCCTTGTGGGCGGAAGTGGTCCACACCTTCTGGCCGTTGACCACCCAGTGATTGCCCCGCATCTCCGCCCGTGTCACCGCTCCGGCGACGTCGGAACCACTGCCTGGCTCGCTGAACAGCTGGCACCAGGTGTCCTCGCCGGTCATGCTGCGGCGGAGGAACTTCTCCTTTTGCAGGTCCGAGCCATGAGCGAGGATGGTGGCCGAGGCCAGCACCCTTATCCCGGCTCTCGCGACACCAACCGCGCCGATCCGGGCCATCTCTTCATCGACCACCGGCGCCAGGCCCGCCGGCAGATCGAGCCCGTACCATCGCTTCGGCCAGGTCGGCGCCCCCCATCCGGAGTCGATCAGGATGTTGCGCCATTCGACCAGCCCACGATTAGGGTCCCAGTTCGCTTCAAGCCAGGCGCGGCAGGCCGCGCGGACGGCAGCTTCGGTGTGTTCCATCGCGGCGCTCCTCACGCGGCCCAGTTGCGCATCATGATTTCGCGGTGGTGCTGCCCGTCGCCGAACAGCACTTCGGAGCTTTTCGCACGCTTGAACCAGAGATGGGTGTCGTTGTCCCAAGTGAAGCCGATCCCGCCATGGATCTGGATGGCGTGGATCGCGGTCTGCACATAGGCATCCGCCGCGCCGGCCTTGGCGAGCGAGGCCACGGCGAGCGCATCGGCATCCCCGTCATCAATGGCGGCCGCGGCATAGTAGGCGGCCGACTTCGCCAGCTCCACCTCCAGCAGCATGTCCGCCTGCTTGTGCTTCATCGACTGAAAGGAGGCGATCGCGCGGCCGAACTGCATGCGCATCATAGCATAGGCCAGCGCGTCCTCGCGCAGCCGCTCGGCCCCGCCGACCATCTCGTTGGTCAGCGCCACCGCCGCCTCCATCATGGTGCGCCGATACGGCCCCGCAGCCTTGCCCGCCGCGCCGACCGGCCGCGCCGCGACACCATCGAACGTCAGCCGCGCCAGTTTCCGCGTCGGGTCCATCACCGCAAGCGCCTGCCGATCCAGCCCGGCCACTCCCGCCTCGACGGCGAATAGCGACAGCCCCTCCTCCCCCACGGTCCCCGGGGCGCGGGCCAGCACGAGGATGAGATCGGCGGTCGCCCCATCGATCACGAAGCTCTTATGCCCATCGAGCCGGCAGCCATCCCCCTCCGGCGTGGCGATGACCGTAGTCGCCGCCCCCTCCCAACGCCCCGCATCCTCCGCCGAGGCCAGCGTCGCGATCGTCTCACCCGCTGCTATCCCCGGCAGCAGCAACGCCCGATCCGCCTCACTCCCGCCATGCAGGATCGCTCGCGCCGCCAATGCGGTCGCCAGATACGGCGCCGGCACCAGCGCGCGGCCCATCTCCTCCAGCACGATGCACAGCTCGGCGAACCCGAACCCGTAGCCGCCATACGCCTCGGGAATCGCGATCGCGCTCAACCCCAGCGCCCCATCGATCTGCCGCCAGCCCTCGCGCTCCCACCCCGCCGCGGTCGCCATCAGCCGGCGCACCTCCTTGGTCGGCACGCGCTCGGTGAGCAGCCGGCGCAGATTGGCCCGGAACTCGTCCTGCTCGGCGGAGAAACTGAACTTCATGGACATTGCCTTCTGGCTTGCTTGGGTCTGCGTTGGAGAGGTGTTCTTTTTGTGAACAAAAAGAACCAAAAAAACTTTTTATTCCACTCCATGCCGTTGGCGTACACCCCGCGGACACTGGGGAGCGGTAGACACCAGGG
>CAIWAJ010000607.1:0-3201 GCA_903910565.1 uncultured Rhodospirillales bacterium | reverse complement strand
ATGTCCGGCAAGGACCTCATCGACAGCGTGCGCCTCTCCGGCCGCATCTGCCGCATCCTCGGCTCCGAGCCGCCGACCGGCTTCACCTATGAGCTGTTCCTCGACGAGCAGGCGCAGAAGATCAGCAAGTCCAAGGGCAACGGGCTGTCGGTGGAGGAGTGGCTGAAATACGCCCCGCCCGAGAGTCTGTCGCAGTTCATGTTCAACCAGCCGACGCGGGCCAAGCGGCTGTATTTCGACGTGATCCCGAAATCCGTCGATGAATACATCGCCAACGCCGCCAAGGGTGTGGCGACGCAGGACCCGGCCAACCCCTCCTGGCACATCCATGGCGGCACGGTGCCGCAATCCGCGCATAGCCCGATCAGCTTCGCCATGCTGCTCAACCTCGCCAGCGTGGTGAATGCCGAGACGCCGGATATCCTGTGGGGCTTCATCCGCCGCTACATCCCCGGCGCCTCGCCGGAGGACATGCCGCTGCTGGCGCGGCTGGTGGAATATGCGCTGGCCTATTACCGGGATTTCGTGCGGCCGAAGAAAGAATACCGCGACCCCGACGCTACCGAGCGGGCCGGCCTTGCGGATCTCGCCGCCGGGCTGCGCGGGCTCGCCGCCGATACCCCGGCCGAGGATATCCAGAACCTGCTCTACGAGATCGGCAAGACATACCCCTTCGCCGATCTGCGCGCCTGGTTCGGCTGCCTCTACCAGGTGCTGCTGGGCCAGAACGAGGGACCGCGCTTCGGCCAGTTCGTGGCGCTCTACGGGGTGGCCGAGACGGTGGCGCTGGTCGAGCAGGCCCTGGCGCGTTCGCCTGCGGAAGGCTGAGCCGCCAGCGTGAGCGCCACCCTGAAGAAGCTCCTGCGCCATGTGCCGGCGCTGCTCGGCGTCGTGCTGTTCGTGGGCGCGATCTACGTCGTGCAGAAGGAGTTCCGCGGCCTCAAGGTGGCGGATATCCAGCAGGCGCTGGCGGATATCCCAACCCGGGCGCTGGTGATCGCCTTCATATGGAACCTGCTCGCCTACGGCATCCTGACGTTCTACGACCGGCTGGCGACCATCTACGCCGGCGAGACCGTGAGCTACGGCAAATCCGCCTTCGCCTCCTTCTGCGCCTATACCCTCGCCCACAACCTCGGCTTCGCCGCCGTCTCCGGCGCCGCGGTGCGCTACCGGCTCTACGCCCATTGGGGCCTCACGCCGCTGCAAATCGGCAAGGTGATCGTCTTCTGCTCCCTCACCTTCGGCTTCGGCGGGTTGGTGCTCGGCGGCTCCATCCTGGTGTGGGAGCCCGACTCCATTCCCTTCCTCGGCGATCATCTGCCGCACTGGGTGATGTATTCCATCGCCGGCGCCATGTGGGCGGTGGTGACGGGCTACGCCACCCTGTCGCGCGTGCTGGGCACCATCAGGGTGTTCGGCAACGTGATCGAGCTGCCCGGGCTGAAGATGGCGCTGCTGCAAATCGCCCTCGCCACCGTCGATGTCGGCGTCACCGCGGCGATTTTCTACGCCCTGCTACCTGATGCGCCGGGCCTGACCTACCCGCGCTTCCTCGGCATCTACCTCGCCTCCTACACCGCCGGGCTGATCGCCAATGTGCCGGGCGGGCTCGGCGTGTTCGACACCGCGGTGCTGCTCGGCCTCTCGCCCTATCTGGAAGCGCCGCCGATCGTCGGCGCCATCGTGGTGTTCCGCCTTTACTACTACATCATCCCGCTCTTCCTCGCCGGCGGGCTGTTCGCCGGGAATGAGGTGCTGATGCGCAGCAAGGGCGTGCTGAAACGCGCGGGCGACACGCGCGGCGCGCAGGCGATCGGCCGCTGGACGCAGCCGGACTTCGCCGTCGCGGCCGCCACCGGCGCGGTGGCGCTGAGCGGGGCGCTGCTGATGTCGGTCGGCCTGCTCTCCGAGATCGGGGCGGACTGGGCGCATTCGCCGTTCTGGTTCGTCGGCACCATGCGCGCCTTTGTGCCCTCGCTGCTCGGTGCCGCACTGATGGTGCTGGCCGCCGGCCTGGCGCTCCGGGTGAAGCAGACCTGGCAGGCCGCCATCGCCGCCCTGCTGGCCGGCGCCCTGTTCGTCGCCATCGAGGGCGGCGGGGCCTGGATATCGCTGGCCCTGCTGGCCGCCGCCGGGGTGCTCGCCCCCTTCGGACGAGCCTTCTACCGCAACGCCAGCCTGTTCAGCGGGCCGCCCCGCGCCGGCACGGTGCTTCCCCTGGTCGTGCTGATGGCCTGCGTCGGCATGCTGGCCCGGCTGGAACCGCGGCTCGCCGCGCGGGACCGCAACAGTTTCTGGGACATCATCCTCGCCACCGATGTCGCCGACGGGTTGCGCCTGTCGCTGCTCGGCCTCCTGCTCGTCGGGCTGTTCGCCCTCTGGCGCCTGCTCCGCCCCGGCCGCGCCGAGGCCGGCGCCTGGGACGATGCGGCCCGCCGCCGCTTCGCCGCCCTGGCGCCCGCCGCCGCGCCGACCGGCATCGACGGGGTGATTTGGGGCGAGGCCGGCCGGGCGGCAATCGTTTTTCGCCGCGTCGGCCGCGTGCTGCTGGCGCTCGGTGATCCCGTCGGTGACCCCGGAGACCGCGTCTCGGCTATCTGGCGCCTGCGCGACCTCGCCCGTCAGGACGGGCTGACCCCAGCGGTCTGGCGCGCCGGGCGGGACCTGCTGGCCATCTACGGCGATATCGGGCTGACCGCCCTGCCGCTCGGCACCGACGGGCTGCCGATCGGCGACGCCGAGGATGCGCCGGGGCCGCATGCGGAGCGGTTTCTGGTGTGCTCGGCGGAGCGCGATTTGCCGGCGTTGCTGGCGTTGTTGCCGGGGTTGGTGAGGGAGCAGGAAGGGTAAGCACTTCTTTTTGTGAACAAAAAGAAGCAAAAAAACTTTTTGAAACTGCTTGCGGCTGGATCGATAGCCTTCGGTCTGCGCGCACCATTCCATGGGCGGAGAGGGGCGAAGCCAGCGAATAAAAATTTTTTGCTTCTTTTTTCAAAAAGAAGCGCTTCCTTCCCCGCCTCACCTGCCCTGGGGTAGAAGGGCGCATCTTTTGGATCGAGTCATGAGCGAACATCTCGCCCGCCTGAACCAGGAACAGCGCGAGGCCGTCGAAACCATCGACGGCCCGCTGCTGGTGCTGGCCGGAGCCGGCACCGGCAAAACCCGGGTGCTGACCACCCGCTTCGCCCATATCCTGCT
>CAIWAJ010000606.1:0-3264 GCA_903910565.1 uncultured Rhodospirillales bacterium | reverse complement strand
GCCTTTGCCTACCCAGTTGGCCAGCAGCTCGCGCTCCGGCCCGTCCGGCACCACGCGATCGGCGAGGATCAGCACGGAAATCTCGCGCGACAACAGGGCGGCGAGCTCCCCTTCGCGCAACTCGGTCGAGGTTTCGAGCGCCCGGCGGAGATAGAACAACTGCCCGGTCAGCGGCGCGCCGGCGGCCACCGCGTCGCCGGCGAGGAGGCCGACCGGGCGGCGGCGCCAGCGCTCGTCGAGCATCACGACGCCCCCGGCGCTGGCGCTGCCCTCGATCACCAGGCGGGACAGCCGGTTGCGCAATTCGGGCGGGAGCGGCATCGCCGCCTCCGCTGCCGCGGCCCCGGCGGGGACGGGCACCACGACGCGGGCGAGGGTGCGGCCATCGGCGGATTGCGCGGCTACCGCCACCTCGCCGGCAACCCGCAGCCTGGTCTGGGCGAGGCGGACGATCAGCCCGTCCGCCTCGGCGCGCGGCGGCAGGAGCAGCCTGGTCGCCACGTCATCGGCGCGCATCTCCACCACCGGGCCGAGCGCGCCGAGTGCTGCGGCGTAGCCGGCCCAGTCCGGTCCGCCTTCCAGCCCGTCGGAGATCGCCACCACCGCGCCGGCCTTGGCGGATTGGGCGGCTTGGGCCGCCGCCTTGCGGTCCACTCCCCAGGGCTTCGGGCGCAGCGCCTCCAGCAGCGGCCGAGCGGCGCTGGCCGGCATGGCGAGCGAGGCGGCGGGCGGCGCGCCGGTTTCGCTTGGCGCGTTCGTCAGCAGGATGACGTTGCGGCCTTCCCGCTCGGCGCGATCGAGCACCGTGCGCGCCACCACGATGCGCTTGCCCCAGTCCCGTGCCGCCGCCCAGCCGTCATCGATCGCCAGCAGCACCGCCCCGCTCCCCGGCAGCGCAGCGCCCGCCTCCAGCACCGGCTGCGCCAGCCCGAGGATCACCAGCCCAGCGGCAACACAGCGAAGCACCAGCAGCCACAGCGGCGTGCGCGCTGGCGTTTCGCTGGCGGAGGTGAGGCCGAGGAGCAGACGGATCGCGGGGAAACGCTCGATGCGCGGCGCCGGCGGCGTCACCCGCAAGAGCCACCACAGGAGAGGCAGGGCGGCGAGCGCGAAGAGGACCCAGGGGGCGGCGAAGATCATGCCGACCCCACTTTGGGGAAGGAAGGAAGCGCTTCTTTTTGAAAAAAGAAGCAAAAACTTTTTATTCCGTTGGTATCGCGCACTCCCGGGAGGGCGCGATGCAAACGGATAAAAGTTTTTGGGTTCTTTTTTTCAAAAAAGAACCGCTTTCTTCCTTTCATCTCACCGCCGCCCAAGCTGCGGCGCCAGCGCCATGTAAAGGCCGAGCAGCGCGGATTCGGCGGGGTGGTCGGTGCGGTGAATGCTGAACCCCCAGCCCGCCGCGCGGCAGATCGCGCGCAGCCCGTCCTGCTGGGCGGCGAGGCGCTCGCCGTAGGCTTCGCGCACGCCCTCGACGCGGGCGATCAGGGTGGAGATTTCGCGGCGCACCCCTTCGAAGCGCACGCGGCCCTCGTAGGGCAGCACGGCTTCGGCGGGGTCCAGCACTTGCAGCAGATGGCCGCGCACGGGGATGGCGGACATGCGGCCGACCGCGCGCTGGATCACCTCGAGCGGGGCGAGGAAATCGCCGATCAGCACGACCTGAGCGTGGCGAGGTAGCGGGACCTCGGGCGGCACGCCTTCACTGGCGGGGAGACGGCCGAGCAATTCGGCCAGGCGTTCGACGCTGGAGACGGCGCGGCCCTCGGCGCCGAGCAGGCGGACGCGTTCGCCGCCACGGATCAGCAGCGCGGCCAGTGCCAGCAGCAGTAGTTCGGCGCGCTCGGCCTTTTCGACCGGGGCGCCTTTGCGCCAGCGCATGCTGTCGCCGCCGTCGCGCCACAACGCCACGGTCTGGGCCGCCTCCCACTCGGTTTCGCGGATGAAGGCGCGATCGGAACGGGCGGATTGCCGCCAGTCGATCCGGTTGACGGCGTCGCCGGGCAGGAAGGGGCGGTATTGCCAGAAACTATCGCCCTGGCCGACCCGGCGGCGCCCGTGCACGCCCTGCGCCACCGTCGCGGCTACCCGCTCGGCCGCCACCAGCAGGGGCGGCAGCGTGGCGCCGAGCGCCTCGGCGCGGCGGGCGCTTGCGCTCACCCGAGGCGACCGATCAGGCGGGAAATGATGTCGGACAGCACGATGCCGTCGGCGCGGGCGGAGAAGTTCAGCGCCATGCGGTGGCGCAGCACCGGCGGCGCGAGGGCGATAACATCCTCGACCGAAGGGGCGAGCCGCCCGTCGAGCAGGGCGCGGGCGCGGGAGGCCAGCATCAGCGCCTGCGCCGCGCGCGGGCCGGGGCCCCAGGCGACGTGCTTGCGCACCTCCTCGTCATCCGAGGTTTCCGGCCGGCCACCGCGCACGATGGAAAGGATCGCCTCCACCACGCTCTCCCCGACGGGCACCCGGCGGATCTGCGCTTGGGCGGCCAGCAGCTCATCGGCCGTCAACGCCGGCTCCGGCGGTGCCTCGGCCGCCCCGGTGGTGGCGATCAGCATCTGCCGCTCGGCCGCCAGCTCGGGATAGGTCACCGTCACTTCCAGCAGAAAGCGATCGAGCTGCGCCTCGGGCAGGGGGTAGGTGCCCTCCTGCTCGATCGGATTCTGCGTCGCCAGCACATGGAAGGGCTGCGGCAGGTGATGCTCGACGCCACCCACCGTCACCCGCTGCTCCTGCATCGCCTGCAGCAGGGCGGACTGGGTGCGCGGGCTGGCGCGGTTGATTTCGTCGGCCATCAGCAGCTGGCAGAACACTGGGCCGGGCACGAAGCGGAAATTGCGCCGCCCGCCCGCATCCTCGTCCAGCACCTCGCTGCCCAGAATATCGGCCGGCATCAGGTCGGGCGTGAACTGCACGCGCTTGGTGGCGAGCCCCATCACCACCCCCAACGTCTCCACCAGGCGGCTCTTGCCAAGGCCGGGCACGCCCACCAGCAGCACATGGCCACCCGACAGCAGGGTGATCAGCGTTTGATCCACCACCTCCTGTTGGCCGTAGATGGCGCGGCCGATCTGCCGCCGCGCCGCGGCGATGCGCTCGCCCAGCGCCTCAACGGCGGCCAGAATGTCGCCGGACGGGGGAGGCACGGGGGCAATGCTGGCGGACATGTGTCGAATCCTCGGCTGGCGCAGATGACAAATAGGGCTGCGGTGACACGCTGCCACTTCCCCCGGACGGGGGATGCTACCTATATCTTCCCATGGG
>CAIWAJ010000605.1:0-2157 GCA_903910565.1 uncultured Rhodospirillales bacterium | reverse complement strand
TCTCCGAACCGGCCGGTGGCTCCGACGTCGCGGCGCTGCGGACCCGCGCCGAACGCGACGGGGATGACTGGATCATCAACGGGCAGAAAATCTGGACCTCCGGCGCGCATTACTGCGACTACGGCATCATCGTCACCCGCTCCGACCCTAATGTGCCCAAGCACGCCGGGCTCACCTTCTTCTTCCTCGATATGAAATCGCCCGGCGTGGAATGCCGGCCGATCAAGCAGATCAGCGGCACCTCGCATTTCAACGAGGTGTTCTTCACCGACGTGCGCGTGCCCGATGCCCAGCGCCTCGGTGCCGTCGGCGCGGGCTGGAAGGTCTCCATCACCACGCTGATGAACGAGCGCCTCGCGGTGGGCGAAGTGCCGCGGCCGGACGTGGAGGACCTGCTGACCCTCACCCGCATGATCGACGTCGATGGCGAGCCCGCCATCCGCAACGTCGCCGTGCGGGAGAAAATCGCGGACTGGCACTGCCGCACCCAGGGCCTCAAATTCACCCGCTTCCGCACCATGACCGCCCTCAGCCGCGGGCAGACACCGGGGCCGGAAAACTCCATCGCCAAAGTGGTGAACGCCAGCAAACTCCAGGATATCGCCTCCTACGGGCTCGACCTCATGGGCGCCGCAGGAATGGTGATGGACCCGGAACTCGCGCCCCTGCACGCCCTCTTCCAGGAGGGGCTATTGTTCTCCCCCGGCCTCAGGATCGCCGGCGGCACCGACGAAATCCTGCGCAACATCATCGCCGAACGCGTCCTCAACCTCCCCGCCGACATCCGCGTCGACAAGGACAAAGCCTTCAACCAAGTGGCCCACGGCAAGCGCTAGAGCAACAGCCGATCAGACGGCAACGCCGTCCGGCTAAAGTTGCTCGCTAAAACAAAGATCTGGGGCGGTATCCGTGCTTTTATCAGCATGGATACCGCCCTATCAACAATCCCCCTGCTCCAGACCAGGGCACGGGGCGCGGAAGGCGGCGGCCTTGTCGAAGGCGGCGCCGAGGCGGGCATATCGATCATCCACCATGGAGCGCATCTCTGGGTGGGTGAAGATATAAAGGTCACCATCCCGAATCCCCGCCAGCACTCGCGCGGCCGCCTCGGTGGGCGGAATGCCGTGCTCCATCGTCAACTTCACCCCCGCCGCCGCGGCGCGCCCCTCGCGGCTATTGGCCGGCGGCGGCGGCACCGCATCCGGCGCATTGCGGCGGCTCTCGTAGAATTCGGTATTCACCGCCCCCGGACACAGCACGCTGGCCCCGAGCGCCGTCCCGGCCAACTCGGCCGCCAGCGACTCCGTGAGGCTCACCACCGCCGCCTTACTGGCGCAGTAGGGCCCCATGCCGCGAAACCCGTTCATCCCCGCCATGCTGCCGGTATTCACGATATGGCCGGCCTCGCCATGCCCCTTCATATGCGGCACGAACTCCCCGAGCCCATGGATCACCCCCATCAGGTTGACCCCCATCAACCACGACCACGCCGCCGGCGGCACCGTGTCGATCCGCCCGCCAGTGCCCACCCCGGCGTTGTTGCACAGCACATGAATATTCCCGAACGCCGCGATCGCCGCATCCCGCGCCGCCGCGACCGAGGCCCGGTCCGTCACGTCACACCGCAGCGTCATCACCCGCCCGCCGAACCCGCCGAGGCGCTCCTTCGCCCGCTCCAGCGCCGGCGCCTCCACATCCGCCAGCACCACCCGCATCCCCGCCTCGAGAAAGGCGCGGCCGAGCGCGAAACCGATGCCGCTGGCACCTCCGGTGATGAAGCCCGTCTTGTCCGCGAATTCCTGCATGGCCGCCCCCTGTGCAAGGGCAAAGCGGTTGCTCCGCTGCCCCTGAGGCAGGCTGTGTCAGCGCGGAGAGTGTTGCAAGCACTTGGTATCCCGTAGGGGATTCGAACCCCTGTTACCGCCGTGAGAGAGCCATAGCACGCCATGACTGCGGACGGATGTGGACGGGTTAAATCATTATTTATCAACTATATGGGTAAGATCACGTCAGGCATGAATATGCACGGACGGATGCGTATTCTTGGTAAGGTTCTTGGTAAGACATTGGAGCGAGCCCATGCCCCGCGCGGTCAACGATGCCCCCCTTACAACTCGCGCCGCCCGTGAGCGGCTTGCGTCGCGGCACCAGCCATAC
>CAIWAJ010000604.1:0-4398 GCA_903910565.1 uncultured Rhodospirillales bacterium | reverse complement strand
CGGCATTGCCGCCCTTATCGGTGGGATGCTGGGCGCGTGGCTGTACGCGTTGTTGGGTTGGTTGCGGGGACGTCAGGATGCATGGGAGGGGCATGAGTTGGAGGGGACGTTGGCGCCGGTGTTGGTGGCGCAGGCGGAGATTTCTTTTGAGACTGAGCCTTATGTGGAGTGGGTGGCGGTGCCGGCGCCGTGGCGGAATGGGCGGTTGTTGCCGGCGCGGCATGCGCGTGGGGCGGCGCTGGTGCTGCGCGTCGCGCGGCTGCGCGTGCTTGGGCGGGGGCCGCCTTGGGGGGATTTCAGGTTTATCGCGTGGCGAACCGGCATGGCCTGAGGGCTGTGCGCGGGGGATTTGTCGTGGCTGTTGGTCTTTGAGTGTTGGAGCGGGGGCTTTTGCGGTGGGTTTGGGCGGCTGCCCCCCTCACCCCGTTCCTCTCCCCCCGTGGGGGGCGAGGGGGCGCTAAACGGATGAAAGTTTTTTGCTTCTTTTTTTCAAAAAAGAAGCACTTGCCTTCCTTGTCACGAAGGCACTTGCCGCCAGAAGGGCTTGCGCGCCTTCACCGGATCGAGCAGCGACCAGTCGCCTTGTTCGAGGGTGTGGCCTTTGGGGAAGGGCGGGCGGGGTTCGAGGCCGAGGGAGATCATGACGCGATCGTCGCGGTAGTAGCAGAGCAGGACGACGCGGGTGAGGACGGCCATTTGGGGGCCGCCATCGGCTTGCAGTCTCGTGGCGAGCTTGTCGCGGGCGGCGGCATCGAGGGCGGCGACGGAGCCGCCGGCCTTGGCGGCGGCCTGGGCAAGGGCGGCGCGGACGTCTTCGCGGTCCCGCCCGAGGGATTTCACGATATCGGCGAAGATGAGGTCGTCATCGGCGCCGGGGACTTTGTATTTGGCGGAGGCGGGGACGATCATGCCGGCGAGGGCGCGGAGGTCGTCGGTTTCGGCAGGGGTGAGCATCGTGTCGGTCATGCTGGGCCTCAATCGAACAGGGTGGCGAGGCGCTGCTTCATCTGGTCGGCGATGTAGAGCGCGAGGGCCTGGATGGTGGAGGTGGGGTTGACGCCGCCACCGGTGACGAAAATGGAGCCATCGACGATGAAGAGGTTCTTCACGTCATGGCTGCGGCCCCATTGGTTGACGACGGAGCGTTCGGGGTCGGTTCCCATGCGGGCGGTGCCGAGGAGGTGCCAGCCGGCGAGGGCGAGGGGCGCGGTGGTGGTGACATCGCGCGCGCCGGCGGCCTGCATGAATTCGATGCCGCGGGCGAGGCCGTGCTGCATCATCTTCCAGGTATTGTCGCCGACCTTGTAGTCCACCTTGGGGGCGGGGATGCCGTGTTCGTCTTTCAGGGTCGGGTCGAGGGTGACGCGGTTGTGTTCTTCCGGCAGGTCCTCGGTGCAGATGCCGACGGACATGCGGCGGCCGTGGTAGCGGCGGAAGGCGTCATGGTGGCCGCCGCCCCAGGGGATGCGGCCGAGCGACATGTTCTCGATGCCTTCGGTGATGAAGGGGACCACGCGGTTGAATTGCATGCCGTAGCCGCGGACGAAGCCGCGCCCGGGGTCGGTTTCGTAGAATTCGTGGCTCCAGACGCAGAGTGGCGGGCCGCGATGGCCGTCGAGCGGTTCGTCGACGTAGCCCATCACCCGGCCCCAGGGGTGGAACATCAGGTTCTTGCCGACCAGGCCGGAGGAATTTGCGAGGCCGTTGGGGAATTTGGCGGAGACGGAGTTGAGCAGCAGGCGGGGGGTGCCGACGCCGTTGGCGGCCATGATGACGACTTCGGCGGGCTGGAAGACCTCCTTGCCGTCGCGATCGTAGTAGATCGCCCCGGTGGCCATGCCGTCTGGCCCGACGGTGATTTCGCGCACCCGGCAATGGGTGCGGAGTTCGACGCCGGCGCGGATGGCGTGGGGCCAGTAGGTGATGTCGGTGCTGGCCTTGGCGCCCTGCGAGCAGGCGGGGGTGCAGTGGCCGAGGTTGATGCAGGGGGCGCGGCCGTCATACTCGGTGGTGGCGAGCGTGGTGTCGGACGGCCACCAGTGCCATCCGAGCGTGTTCATGGCGCGGCCGATCGCGGCGCCGGTCTTGCCGAGGGGGAGCGGCGGCATCGGGGGGGAGTGGCTGGGGTAGGCAGGATCACCGGCGAGGCCGGAGACGCCCATCATGCGGTCATTCTCGGCGAAGAAGGGGTCGAGCGTGGCGTAGTCGACCGGCCAGTCATCGGCGATGCCGTCGAGGGATTTCACCTTGAAATCGGAGGGGTGCAGGCGGGGGTAGTGGGCGGTGTAGATGACGGTGGAGCCGCCGACGGCATTGAAGTTGACCACTTTCACCGGGGAGCCGGTGTCGTTGATCGGGTAGTCGGCCGGGCGCTTGCGGATGTTGGGCGAGGTCGCCCAGTCCGAGTGCATGCGGGCCTCCCAGTCCCGCCCGGTGGAGGGGTATTCGGAGGACTTCATCCAATCGCCCTGTTCGAGGCAGAGGATGCGCATCTTGGTCTCGGCGAGGGACCAGGCGACCGCGGCGCCGGATGCGCCGGAGCCGATGATGAGGACGTCGGCCTTTTCCTGCATCGTGGCCTCCCTCAGCCCTTCGCTACCAGGAATTGCTTGTTCACGCAGTTCTCGAGCCGCCCTTCACGGAGATAGCGCGCCGCGGTGCGGGAAGAGAGGAAGCGGATGTCGCGCATGCTTTCGGGCGTGTAGAAGGCGGAGTGCGGGGTGACGAGCAGGCGGTGGCGGATCCAGGGCTCCTGCTTCTGCCAGGCGGCGATGAGGCGGGATTGCGGGTTGGCCGGCTCCTCGGGCAGCACGTCGAGCCCGGCGGCGAGGACGGTGCCGTCCTTCATTGCGTCATGCAGCGCGTCGATGTCGACGATGCCGCCGCGGGCGGTGTTGATGAGGATCATGCCCTTTTTCGCCGCCGCGAATGCCTCGGCGCCGATGAGGTTGCGGGTTTCGGCGTTGAGGGGGGCGTGGACGGAGACGAAATCGCACTGGGCCATGAGTTCGGCCAAGGTGTCAGCGCGGCGGATGCCGAGGGCGAGTTCGTAGCCGTTGGGCACGTAGGGGTCATGGAAGACGACATCCATGTCGAAGGCCGCGGCGCGGCGGGCGGCGGCGGTGCCGATGCGGCCGATGCCGACCACGCCGAAGGTGCAGACCGAGAGGCGCTTGCCGAAGGGGTTGTGGGCGGGGCGCCAGTTGGGTTTGAGGTCCTCGCGCAGCAGCTCGTCGTGATAGGCGATGGATTTGGCGAGCGTCATCATCAGGGCGATGGCGTGGTCGGCCACTTCGCGGGTGCCGTAATGCGGGGTGTTGCAGACGGGGATGCCGCGGGCGCCGTAGGCGGCGATGTCGACCTCGTCGAAGCCGACGGCGGCCTTCACGAAGATGCGGCATTTGGCCATTTTCTCGAGCGCGCCAGGCGGCGGGACTGAGCCGACCACCGCGTCCGCCGTGGCCCAGGCATCGTCCGTCACATCGCTGGCCTGCGAGAAGAACAGCGCCTCGACGCCCTCGCCCACCGCATCCCGCGCTACTTGCTGAAACTCGGCCGGCATGTTGGTCCACACAATCCGCATCGTCATCGCGTCTATCCTTGTCGTCCTCGGTTGGCCGCAGTCTGCCACCATCATCGGCGCCCGCCCATCCCGGCGGCTCAGAAATAATCCCACACGTTGGTCTGCCGCGCGTCCTCCGGCAGGCCATCGAACACGATGGCGCCGTTGTTCATGATCACCACCCGATCGGCGATTTTGAGCGCCGCGGCGACGTTCTGCTCCACCAGCACGGCGCCGACGCCGTGGGTTTTGCAGATGTCGTGGAACTGCTGGAACAGCCGCTCCACCAGGTTCGGCGCGAGGCCGATCGAGGGTTCATCGAGCAGCAGGCAGCGCGGCGTGCCGAGGATGGCGAGGCCGAGGGCCAGCATCTGCTGCTGCCCGCCGCTCATCGAGCCGGCACGCGCGGTGCGGCGCTCATCGAGCACCGGGAATAGCCGGTAGATATCGGCCGGGCGGAACATCGGGCTGGCGCCGCTCACATTCTGCGCCGCCACCACGTCGATATTATCGGCCACACTGAGGTCGGGAAAAATCCCGCGCCCTTCCGGCAACAGGCGGATGCCCGCCGCCACCCGCGCCGCCACCGACATCCCGCCGATCGGGTTGCCATCGAAGCGGATGGTGCCACTGCGCGCCGGAAGCAGGCCCATCACCGCCTTCAGCGTGGTCGTCTTGCCCGCGCCATTATGGCCGAGCAGCGCCAGGATCTGGCCGGGTTCCAGCGTGAGCGATACGCCCGAAATCACCGTCTTGGTGCCGTAGCCGGCGGAGAGGTCGCTGATCTCCAGCAGCATCAGAGCGCACCCCCGAAATAGATCTCGGCGAGCTTGGGG
>CAIWAJ010000603.1:0-2198 GCA_903910565.1 uncultured Rhodospirillales bacterium | reverse complement strand
GGCCGTGCCGCGCTGGCCAAGGCCTTCCGCCAGGATGGCGTGGATGGTTCGGAGAAGGTGCTGGAGCCGCAGCTCAAGGGGCTGAAGCAGGCGAGCCTCGACGATCTCTACGTCGCCGTCGGCAATGGCAACCTCGCCGCCAAGGATGTGGTACTGGCCGCCTATCCCGAACTGCGCCAGGCCGCCCGCACGCCGCGCATGATGATGCCGCTGCCCGCCCGCCCGCGCAGCAGCGCCCCCTCGGGCATGCCGATCACCGGGCTGGTGCCGGGCATGGCGATCCACTACGCCGGATGCTGCCACCCGATCCCCGGCGACCGCATCACCGGCATCGTCGCCACCGGCAAGGGCGTCACCATCCACACCCGCGAATGCCCGACGCTCGACAGTTTCTCCGCGACCCCTGAGCGCTTCATCGACGTGGATTGGGACATTTCCGCTTTGCCGGAGGGCAAGGGCAAGGGTGAGGGCCATACCGGGCGTATCAGCGTGATCGCCGATAATGACAGCCGCGCCATCGCCAACGTCACCAACGCCATCGCCAAGCAGGATGGCGACGTGATCAATCTACGCATCGTCAACCGTCAGGCGGATTTCTTCGAAATGGTCATCGACGTCGAAGTGCGAGACCTCCGGCAGCTCATCAACGTCATCGCCTCCCTGCGCGCCGCCCCGGGCGTGCATCAGGTCGAGCGGGCGAAGGGCTGAGCGGATGATCCTCGGCATCGGCTCGGACATCTGCGACATCCGCCGCATCGAGCGCACGCTGGAGCGCTTCGACCGCCGCTTCATCGAGCGCGTTTTCACCCCAATAGAGATCGCCAAGGCCGACCGCCGCAACGGCCAGAACCGCTCCGGCACCTATGCCAAGCGCTTCGCCGCCAAGGAGGCCTGCGCCAAGGCGCTCGGCACCGGCTTCAACCGCGGTGTGTTCATGTCCGATCTCGGCGTGGTCAACATGCGCGGCGGCCAGCCGACCATGGCGCTGACCGGCGGCGCCGCCACCCGCCTCGCCAGCCTGGTTCCGCCGGGTATGACGGCGCGGATCGATCTGACGATGACCGATGAATATCCCTATGCCTATGCCCATGTGATTGTCTCGGCGGTGCCGGCGGGGTGAAGGGGAGGAAGCGGTTCTTTTTTTCAAAAAAGAAGCGCTTCCTAGCTGTTCCCCTATCGCCTCGCCTCTTCCTTGACACCACCGTGGGGAAGGTCTTCAACCCCGCATCCTCCCGATCGGACCCATTTTTTCATGTCCCGCCGCGACCAAAGCAGCCTCGTCGAGAACATCAAGACGATCGTCTATGCCGGGCTCATCGCCATCGGCATCCGCACCGTCGCCTTCGAGCCGTTCAACATCCCCTCGGGGTCCATGATCCCGACGCTGCTGATCGGCGACTATTTGTTCGTCTCCAAATACAGCTACGGCTATTCCCGCTTCTCACTGCCGCTCTCGCCGCCGCTGTTCGGCGGCCGTATTTTCGGCTCGCTGCCCAATCGCGGTGATGTCGCGGTGTTCAAGCTGCCGCGCGACAATTCCACCGACTACATCAAGCGCATCATCGGCCTGCCCGGCGATCGCATCCAGATGAAGGGCGGCCAGCTCTACGTGAATGGCACCATCGTGCCCCGCCGTGACGCCGGACAGTATCTCGCCGAGGGCGACGGGCCGCGCACCTTGCTGCGCCGCTATGACGAGACCCTCCCGCCCTCGCGAGAGGGACGTGCGCCCAAGGTGCACGAGATCCTCAAGGCCAGCGACAACGAGCCGCTCGACAACACCCAGGAATTCCGCATCCCCGAAGGCCATGTCTTCGCCATGGGTGACAACCGCGACAACAGCCTGGACAGCCGGGTGCTGAATGCGGTCGGTTTCATCCCGGTCGAAAACCTGGTGGGCCGCGCCGAATTCATCTTCTTCTCCGTCAACGCCACCGCGCAGTGGTGGGAGATCTGGGAATGGCCGTTCGAAATCCGCTGGTCGCGCCTGTTCAAGGGCATCAACTGATCGCCGCCATGCCCGCCACCGATGCGGCCGAGGCCATCCTCGGCCACCGCTTCGCCCGGCCGGATCTGCTGCGCGAGGCGCTCACCCATCGCTCCGCCGCCCCCAGCCTGCGCGCCGGGCGGACCAAGGGCATGGGCTCCAATGAGCGGCTGGAATTCGTCGGCGACCGCGTGCTGGGGCTGCTGATCGC
>CAIWAJ010000602.1:0-14709 GCA_903910565.1 uncultured Rhodospirillales bacterium | reverse complement strand
CGGCGGCGGCCTCCTCTTCCTCTCCGGCGTCGGCCCCCGCCTGCCCGACGGCTCCTCCATGACCGGCAAAGTCGGCTCCACCGTCAACATCGCCCAGGGCTACATCACCGCCCGCCAATGCGGCCTCAACCTGCTGGCCAACATGAAAGCCGCCCTCGGCTCGCTCGACCGCGTCGACACCATCCTCAAAGTCCTCGGTATGGTGAACGCCATCCCCGAATTCCAGGACCACCCAAAAGTCATCAACGGCTGCACCGACCTCTTCGTCGAAGTCTTCGGCGAAAACGGCCGCCCCGCCCGCTCCGCCGTCGGCATGGGTAGCCTCCCCGGCAATATCTCCACCGAAGTCGAAGCCATCGTCCTCATCAAGGGATAAGGGATAAGCAAGCGCTTCTTTTTTTGAAAAAAAAGAAGCAAAAAAACTTCACTCCTTTGCACCGAGCCCCCGCCGACAAGCAGTGAAGCCAAACGGATAAAAGTTTTTTGGTTCTTTTTTTTAAAAAAGAACCCCTTCCTTCCTTCCCTTCGGGAGCCCCCCATGTCCGGCACCACCACCCACATCTGGCGCCCCAGCAGCGCCCGCAGCGTCGCGATTTCCGGCTTCACCCCCGTGGCCCGCGGCGCCCAGGCCGCGCCCACCACGCTCGCCTGGCCCGCCAAGGACCCGGCCGACGTGCTCGACTACCAGTTCGACGTCTCCGCCGCCCTCGCCGGCAGCCCCAATGACAGCATCGCCTCCGTCGCCGCCGCCGTCACCCCCGGCGCCGTCGGCGGGCTGACGGTGCTCTCCACGGCGGTGGACGGCAGCAAGGCCATCCTGTGGCTCTCCGGCGGCACCGCCGGCACCGTCTACACCGTGCAGATCCTGGTCATCATGAACTCCGGCCGCACCATCAGCCGCTCCGTGCTGCTGCCGGTGATGGCGCTCAACCCGCTGGTCCAGCCGGTCTCCGCGCTGACCACCGAGCAGGGCACCGTGGTGAGCGACCAGGCCGGCAATCCGATCCTGTTGGGGAGCTAGCCCATGACCACCGTAAACGACCTTCCCGCCGCCAGCGCATTGACGGCCAATGACCTCTTCCTCGTCCAGCAAGGCAGCCTGGCCGCCAAGGCGACCCTCGCGCAGGTGACCGCCGGGTTGCAGCCGGAACTCGGCCTCGCCCACGGCACCCTGCTCGGCCGCGCCAGCCCCGGCGCCGGCGCGCCCGAGAGCGTGGCGCTCGGCGCCAACCTGGTGCTGCAATCCGGCGCCCTCTCGGCGATCACCGCGCCGCTCAACCTCGCCACCCTGCCCACCGGCGCGGTGCCCGCGGCGGGGGATCTGGTGCCGATCGGCCAGGGCGGCGTCAACGCGGCCATCACCTACGCCAGCTTCATCGCCGGCATCGGCAATGCCGGCGCCGCCGACGCCTCGGCCCTCGCGGTGCGCGCCACCGGCGCCAGCACGGCCCGCAGCCTGGCCGACATCGCCGCCGACGCGGTGCCGGTGGAGGCCTTCGGCGCCCATGGCGATGGGGTGACCGACGACACAGCCGCCTTCGCCGCCGCCATCGCCGCCGGCAAGCCGCTGCGGCTGGGGGCGAAGACCTATGTGGTGAACGGCCAGTTCACCATCGCCGCATCAGGCGTCACCCTGCTCGGCACGCCCGGCGCCACCACCATCAAGCGCGCCGCCCAGGCCGGCAACGGCGCCTGGATCGCCATCCAGGGCGACGGGTTCCGCGCCGATGGCATCATCTTCGATGCCAATGGCCCGGCGGTGGCGGTGGAGAGCTGGGGCGTGCAGGTGGCGGCGAGCTGCCTGCATTCGGATTTCCAGCGCTGCACCTTCAAACGCGCGTATGGCGCCACCCTCGGCTGCGGCCTGGTGTTCCTCTCCTCCGACCCCTCGCTCAGCGAACACGTCGTGCGCGACTGCACCTTCTGCGCCAACGCCGCCCACGGGCTGTGGGTGGAGGCCTGCGACGGGGTGCTGATCGCCGATTGCCGCGCGCATGACAACGCCCAGTACGGCATCGTCGCCGACTTCAACGACAGCAGCTTCGCCAGGAAAATCCGCCTCGCGCAGATCGTCGGCAACCGCCGCCTGGGTCAATCAGCGCGGCATCGCCATCGGCAACTACAACGCCGCCAACACCCAGCCGCCGGTCTGGGGCAACGCCAACCCCGACGCCATCGGCGTGCTGGTGGCGTCCAACATCTGCCACGACAACGCGATCTACGGCATCGCCATCTCCGGCAGCGCCATCGCCGTGCAGGGCAATCTGCTGACCAACAACGGCACCGGGGCCACCGGCGGCGCCGGGCTGCTCGCCAACGCCCAGTCCTCGCTGCTCGCCGGCAACACCATCACCGGAAGCGCCACCTACGGCATCGACTGCGGCGGCTCGCTCAACCTCGACGTGCGGGCCAACACCATCAGCGGCGGGCTCTACGGCATCAACTGCGGCGGCGGCACCGCCATCCGCGTCGAGGCCAACACGCTGCAAGGCGCCACGGTGGCCGCCATCTGCGTCGCCAACGTGGAAACCGACGGCACCGGCCGCAATTTCGGCATCGCCTCCAGCCAGACCCAGATCGCCGGCAACTGGATCGGCATGAACGGCACCGCCGCCGCCGGCATCTGGCTGCGCGACGGGCCGCAGAGCGTGCTGGTGGCGCGCAACCATTTCGTCGGCACCGGCCAGATCGCCAACTGCCTGTGGGCGGATACCGATGGGGTGTCGGTGGAGGGCAACCGCTGCAACTTCGTCAGCCGCTTCCCCTGCATCTCCACCGGGGCGAGCGGGGTGCAGCAGATCATCTTCCCCGACATCGCCGACGCCATCAGCATCGGCGCCACCGCCACCCCGGTGCTGTCGATGGTCTCCGCGCGGCAAAGCGCGATGAGCGGCAAGATCGGCTTCATCCGCATCACCGCCGGCGGCAGCGGCTACACCACCGCGAGCCTGGCCATCGGCGGGCCGGGCAGCGGCGCCGCTGCCCAGGCCTTCATCAGCAACGGCCAGGTGATCGGCGCCATGGTCACCGCCGCCGGCCTCGGCTTCGGCCTGCCCGGCGCGCAAATCCCGGTCACCATCGCCGGCGATGGCAGCGGCGCCACGGCGCTCGCCTATGTCGCCGCCCCCTTGCCGGCCGAGCGCCGCCTGTCGATCCGCTGCGATTCGGTGGTCGGCTTCGGCGTCGTCGGCAGCCTGCCGCCGCAATCGAGCTGGGCCGGCGGCGACGTGATCGTGCCCGGCGGGGCGGAGGTGGTCTGGACCGCCATCGGCGGCGCCTGGGAGACCGTCGGCGGCCCGGCCGCCAACACGCTCGGCAGCCCCGCCCGCCTGGTCAGCCCCGCCGAACCGCAGGGCTGCACCAGCCAGATCGGCCGCGGCTCGCCGCAAAACGTGGTCACCGCCAACCCCGGCTCCGACTGGCGCAACCTCGATGGCGGGGTGGGCACCACGCTGTGGGTGAAGCAGAGCGGCATCGGCGCGAGCGGGTGGGTGGCGGTCGCGTAGCAAGCAAGCAAGCGGTTCTTTTTTTGAAAAAAAAGAACCAAAAAAACTTTTATCCACTTGGGGCGGTGTGCTCCGAGGCCACTCCGAACCAACGGAATGAAAGTTTTTTGCTTCTTTTTTTCAAAAAAGAAGCCCTTCCCTTCCCCCCTTTCTACTTCCCCCCTTTCTACTTCCCCGGGCCACGCCGGGGCTAAGGAGCACGCATGCCGACTTTGATGCAATTGCCGCAGGTTCCCACCGTCAGCGACTCCGATCTCGTGCTGATCGAGCAGGGCGGCACCACGGTGGCCACCACGGCGGGCGTGATGCGCGCCGGGTTGCAGTCGCAGATCACCCTCAGCGGCCTCAACGTGCTCGGCCGCCTCGGCGCCACCTCCGGCCCGCCCGAGCCGATCGGCATCGGCCCGGGCCTGGTGGTCAACAGCACCGTGCTCGGGGTCGATACCTCCGTCATCGCCCCGCTCGACAGCCCGGCCTTCACCGGCAGCCCCACCGCGCCGACGCCGACGCTGACCGACAGCTCAAGCGCCATCGCCACCACCGCCTTCGTGCAGGCCCATGCCGGCGGCAGCTACGTGCTGCCCGCCGCCGCCCCCGGCGTGCTCGGCGGCGTGAAGCCCGGCAGCGGGCTCACCACCGATGGCGGCGGCCTGCTCTCGCTGGCCCCGGCCCTGCCGGCGATCGACGCCTCCGCCGCCCGCGTCACCGCCGCGCGCGGCGGCGCGCTCGCCCGCACGCTGGCCGACAGCCAGGGCGACGTGATCCGCGTGGCGGACCTGCTGGGCAGCCGGCCGGACGGGCAGGACGCCACCAACGCCATGGTGATCGCCCTCGGCCTCGCCGCCACCCTGCCCGGTTCCACCATCGAGCTGTGCGCCGGCGACTGGAACTTCGCCTCGCTGGCCGCCAGCCTCCAGGTGCCGTCGCGCACCACCATCAAGGGCGCCGGGCGGCACCAGACGCGCATCACCTGGCCCGATACCGGCAGCTTCACCCTGTTCGTCTCCACCTCCGACGGCGTCACCCGCTGCACCGACATCACCTTCGCCGACTTCACCGTCACCGGCAGCTTCGCCACCAACGGCGTCGGCACCGCCTACCCCTTCATCGTCTCCTTCACCGACGGGCTGCAATGGCGCAACGTCTGCGTCGAATACAGCCGCGTCATGTCCATCGTCGCGCGCAACTGCACCGATGTGCTCGTGCAGGGCTGCGTGGTGCGCTACTCCGGGCGCGACGGCATCAACCTCGCGCAATGCGCCGCGCTGACCATCGATGGCTGCACCGTCGAACACACCGACGATGACGGCATCGCCGTGCATTCCGACATCTACGACCCCTGGGTCGCCCGCAAGAACCTGGTGATCTCCAACAACCGGCTGTTCGATTGCCAGGGCATCAAGGTGCTCGCCGCGCGCGGCGCCGCCATCATCGGCAACGTGGTGGATTGCTGCCGCGCCCAGGGCATCACCATCGCCTGCCAGGCCGCCAACAACCACGAGATCGAGGGCGTCGCCGCGGCGATGACCACGCTGATCGCCGGCAACGTCATCACCAACACCATCAGCCGCGTCCATATCGACAACCTCAACCAGGGCGCCCCCGGCATCGCCATCTCCGGCGCCTCCGCCCGCGCCGGCTCCCTGCCCACCATCCCCGGCGAGACCTACGCGCCCACCTTCAGCGTGGTCGACCCCTACCCCTATTTCGCGCAGAACTCCGCCTCCACCACCGCGCCCACGCCGGGCAGCTTCGGCATCATCGTGGTCGACAACTTCATCGGCCGCACCCTGCCCGCCTGCAACGGCACGGTGACCTTCCCGCGCACCTACGCGAAATTCTCCGACTACGGCTTCGGCCCGATCTTCACCCGCAACGGCTGGGTGGACCCCTCGCTCGCCGAATCCGACATGCGCGACAATGCCATCGTCATCAACGGCGGCGTGGTGCGCGATGTGCTGATCAGCGGCAACGTGATCCGCGGCATGTCCGCCGGGCTCTCGCTCGGGCAGGCGGTGCGGCTGGAGAACATCGTTTTCCGCAACAACCAGGTGATCGACGCCGCCAATTACGGCGTCATCGTCAACACCACCGGCACGCTGCGCGCCTATATCGAGGACAACCTGTTCGACCTCGACCCCTTCATGAAGCACGCCAACCGCGGCGGCGGCGGCACCTGGCAGGCGCTCGGCGACCCCACCGGCATCAAGGCCCAGGCCGGCAGCGGCGTGATGGTGCGGCGCAATATCTTCCGCAACCTCTGCCGCGACAGCGACCAGGCGAGCGACGGCACCGGCACGGGCTGGCTGTTCGAGGGCAATATCCTGGAGGCCGACCCGGTCACGCTCGGCTTCTCCACCGCCAACAAGGGCGTCGGCCTGCTGCGCAGCTCGGCCGGCACGCTGCTCGCCCAGGCCGATAGCAGCCCCGGCTCCGCCACCTTCGGCCAGATGCTGAACCTGCCCAGCACCGCCGCCACCGCCATGCCCGCCGCCGGCAAATGGGCGGCCGGGCATTTCGTGCGCAACACCGCGCCCACGGCCAGCGGCGGGCTGCTGACGCTGGGCTGGACCCGGCTCACCACCGGCTCCTCCAACGTGCTCGGCACCGACTGGTCGGCCTCCCAGGCGCTCGGCGGCAACGTCTCCGCCCGCCAGGTGCTGGCCGGCCCGGCCAGCGGCAGCGCCAGCCCGAGCTTCCGCGCGCTGAGCGCCGCCGACGTCTCCGGCGTCGCCCCGCTGCCGTCGATCACCACCAGCTACACCGCCTCCGGCGCCATCGCCGTCACCGACAACCTCGCCTTGGTGAACGCCGCCTCGGCGGTGTCGATGACGCTCGGCACCGGCGGCAGCGACGGCCACCCCATCGTCATCAAGCGCTACGGCGCCGGCAGCGTCACCGTGACCGCCAATATCGACGGCGCGGCGGGCAGCCAGGTGAAGATGAACTCCAGCACCACCAAGGAGAGCGTGACGCTCACCTGGTCCAATTCCCTCGCCACCTGGCTGATGATCTGAGGAATTTTCCATGACCATTTTCTCATCGAACCCCTCCACCGGCATCGGCGCCCTCGCCCCGGTGCCCGCCGCCACCACGCTCGGCACCCCGCTCGGCACCCTGCCGGACGGCGCGGTCGGCGCCCGGCTCTACCTCCCCGCCGGCAGCGCGGTGAGCTTCACCATCGCCGCCGCCGCGCCCGCCTCGGCGCCCTCCGCGGTGTTCACCGCCTCCCAGGCGCTCACCGGGGCGAACTGGGACGAGCCGCTCGCGGGCGGGCAGATGGTGTACGTCACGGCGCTCAGCGGAGCGCCTTTGTTCAGGTGGATTTGAAGGCAAGGGTGTTCTTTTTGTGAACAAAAAGAACCAAAAAAACATTTTGTTCCGTTGGCTCCGCGCCCTCCGCGGAGGGCGTGGAGGCAACGGATAAAAGTTTTTTGCTTCTTTTTTTCCAAAAAAGAAGCGCTTTCTTCCTCCCTTAGTTGGAGCCCAAAATGCTCTATTATTCCAGCAGCTTCGACGCTGTCTCCACCGGCACAACCCCGTCCGGCTGGTCGGCGCCGGGCGGCACCTGGCAGGTCGGCACCGTCGCGCCCACCGGGTCGCACAGCCACAGCTTCGGCTCCGTCAGCCATGGCGACGGCGATGTCGCGCTGGTCACCGGCATGTCGCCGGTGGCGGACATGCAGTTGTCCTTCAGCCAGAAAATCCCCGGCCTCACCGCCACCGCGGCGCCGATGGTCGGCGCGCTGCTGCGGATGGATGCGGCCTATGCCAACGGCTACGCCATCCTGGTCGACCAGACCGGCACGCTCGGCGCCCTGCGCTTCCTGGTGTTCCGCCGCGTCGGCGGCAGCTTCGCCTTCGTCGCCGCCTCCGCGCCGATCGCCGGGATCACCTTCGCCGCGACCGACACGGTCACGCTGCGGGCGCAGATCGCCGGCAGCACCATCAGCCTGAGGCTGTGGCCGGCGCGCATCGCCGAGCCGGCGACCTGGCAGTTCAGCACGTCGGACACCACCATCACCGCGCCGGGCTATGCCGGCCTCTACTACGCGCTCGACGGCGCCGGCAGCGCCAGCATGGGCGTGTGCGACGTGCTGGTGTCGGACCTGCCGTCGCTGTCCGTCGCCACCCCCGGCGGCGTGGTGGCGGGGGCCGCGATGACGGTGAGCGGCACCTATGGCGGGCAGGACCCCGCGGGCCTCAACGTCGCCTTCGACGGCGGGGCCTACACAGCCGTGACCTCGCCGACCATCGCCGGCGGCGCCTTCAGCTTCAGCGTCACCGCCCCCTCCGCCGGAAGCCATACGGTGAGCGTGCAGGAGGCCAACGACACCGCCACGTCGGGCACCTCCGCGAGCTTCTCCGCGTCGTCAGGCTCGCTCGCCGTCGCCACCCCCGGCCTGGTGCTGGCCGGCCAGGCGATGACGGTGAGCGGCAGCTATGGCGGCACCGCGCCCACCAGCCTCGACTACGCGATCGACGGCGGCGCCTGGAGCGCGGCGCCGAGCCCGACCATCGGCGGCGGCGCCTACAGCTTCGCCATCACCGCCCCCGCGCTCGGCACCCATACGCTGAGCGTGCGCGAAACCGCCTTCCCCGCGATCGCCGCCACCTCCGGCGGCTTCACCGCGGCGCTGGCGCCCAATGACGCGGCGATCCTCTATTCGCCCTATACCTGGAACGTGCAGCCGGGCGCGGCCACCACCGCCAATGCCGGCGCCGGCTTCCGCACATTGTTCACCGGCGCGACCTGCGGGCTGAACTTCGACGTCTCGGGCATGGTGACGCCGCCGAGCCAGCTCTGGTGGCGCATCGACAATGGCCCCTGGACCCAGGCGACGGTGGCCGGCACCATCACCTGCGCGCCGCCCGCCGCCACCGCGGGCAATGCCGACGTGCCGTATCATCTGCTCGAAGTCGCGGTGAAATCCACCACCGAGACGGCGAACCGCTGGAACGCCGGCGCCTCCACCCGCCTGGTGTTCACCGGCCTCACCCTCGCCACCGGCGCCAGCGTCGCTGCCCCGCTTGCGGCGCCGCTGAAGCTGCTGGTGTTCGGCGACAGCGTCACCGAGGGCATCCGCACCCTCGGCGAGGCCGCCACCACCGACCCCGACCGCAATGACGCGCTGTCCGGCTGGGCCTACCGCCTCGGCGCCCTGCTCGGCGCCGAGGTCGGCGTGGTCGGCTTCGGCGGGCTCGGCGTCACCGCCGCCGGCTCCGGCAACGTCCCGGCGCTCGCCACCAGCTGGTCCAGCCTCTACGCCGGCGCCAGCCGCAGCCTCGCCGCGCCGCCCGACCTGATGGTGCTCGACATCGGCACCAATGACGGCACCACCGACATCACCGCGGCGATGACCGGCCTGCTCAACGCCCTCCTCGCCGCCTGCCCGGCCACGCCGATCGCCGTGCTGCGCCCCTTCAACGGCGCCGAGGCCACCACCCTGCAAGCCGCCATCGCCGCGTCAGCGGCGCCGGCCCAGGTCCACTGGATCGACACCACCGGCCTGCTCAACCCGGCCCTGGGCGTGGATTCCCTGGGCCTCCACCCCTCCGGCCCCAACAACCTCGCCGCCATCGCGCCCGGCCTGGCGACGCTGCTGCGGCCGCTGGTCGCCGGCACCACGGCGGCGCCGCCCGGGTTCCGGCCGGGGTTCCGGCAGTCGCTGCTGGGTTAAGCAAGCAAGCGGTTCTTTTTTTGAAAAAAAAGAACCAAAAAAACTTTCATCCGTTTGCTTCGGAGTGTCGGCACAGGACACCGAAGCAACACGGAATAAAAAGTTTTTGCTTCTTTTTTCAAAAAGAAGCCCTTCCTTCCTCCTTACAGGACATCCTCACATGAACGACTTCGCGGAAAGCGACATCGCCCACGCATTGGGCCGCCTGGAAGCCAAGGTCACCGCGCTGGAGGACCGCATCGCCCGCGCCGAGGCCGGCGCCGAGGCCCGCATGCTCGCCTTCGAACACAAGCTCGGCGGCATCGCCACCACGGTGGCGCAGTCGATCGGCGCGGTGAAGCTGGTGCATTGGGTGGCCGGCGCCCTGGTGGCCGGCGCCGGCTTCGTGGTCAGCGGCCTGTTCCGCGCCAGCAAATAGGAGAGCGACATGGGTGCCCTGATTCCGCTGGCGATCTCGCTGGCCCCCGAAATCGGCAAATTCCTGTTCGGCGCCGCCGGCGAGAAAACCGCCGCCGCCGTCGCCCAGGTGGTGCAAACCGTCACCGGCACGTCGGATGACGCGGTGGCGAGCCAAACCATCGCCGCCAATCCCCAACTCGCCGCGCAACTGCGCTTCCAACTCGCCCAGCTCGCCGCCCAGCAGGAACAGGAGGCCCGCCAGGCCGACCTCGACACCCTCACCGCCCGCCTGAAAGACGTGCAGGACGCCCGCGCCCAGACCGTCAACCTCGCGAAATCCGGCAGCGCCGTCGCCTGGGCGCCCGCGGTGGTGAGCTTCGTGGTGCTGAGCACCTTCGGCCTGGTGATGTGGGCGGCACTGACCCGCGCCTTGCCGGCGGGCAGCGAGACCATCCTCAACATGCTGCTCGGCACCCTCGCCGCGATGGCCACCAGCACGGTGAGCTACTGGGTGGGCTCCTCCGCCGGCAGCGCCCAGAAAACCGACCTGCTCTACCGCAGCGCGCCGGGAGGCCCCCAATGAACCTCGCCGCCATCTTCGCCCTCCTCCTGGCCAGCGGCACCTGCGCGCAAACGACGTTCCAGGGGGAGGACGGCACCCGCCTGGAAGTCATCGTCTGCCCCCGCACGGTGGCCCCCGAAACGGCACAGGAGGCCCCGAAGCGGCCGACGTGAGGGGGTGGCGCTGTCTCACGGCGCGCGTATAGTCACTCGATACGGCCACGGATGGACGGCGCGCGCCGATGTTAGTTGACTTTTAACGCAACTTGCCTAAGTCTACTCGCGACGGGCCAATTGGTTGCGTTGGATGGATCACGACCGGTCGGGAGAAGGAGCTTGCTGCTGCTTCCGGAGATTGCCAATGTTATTCGCGGCGAGGACGCTCCAGCGCACTTCACGGCGGAGGAAGCCAGATTTGTTACTGCACAGTTTGTCAGGGGCAATTTGATCAGGGTCGCGCTTCCCTACATCGACGGTAGATACAAGAAGGGATTTGAACCCACCTTGGAAAAACTGAATGAGGTCGATGGGGTCTGGGCACTGTGCTTCCGCAAGCCCGCGCCGGGGTGGCGTCTGATCGGCCGCTTTGGCGAGATGGGAACCTTCGTTGGCCTCGAGCTGGCTGACCGGCGCGACCTCGGGAGGAAAGGGGCCATGAGCTATCCGACCGCCATTACTCGGGCGATCGAACGATGGCAGTGCCTCTTTGCCGGCATACCACCGCATGTCGGCACAACAATTGAAGACTACGCCGGAGGGCTTTGTTATGACGCCAATGCTCAATAGAAAGCGCCCGCCCGTCCTACCGGAACGGGCTTTCGCTCGTTCCATGCTTCGCTCTGCCGTGGTCAGCCTGTTCTGGGGGGTAATCGCAGAAAAGCGGAAACGTGGCTTCCAGCTTCAGCACCTCGCAGAGGCCATGGCGGTGGACAAATCGGCGGTGTCACGCTGGTTCGGGGCGCGGCCATCGCCGAACTTCGAACTCAACACGGTCGCCGATATCGCCGAGGCGCTGGGTCTGGACATCGAGATCACAGCTCGGGACCGCGCAACCGGGCAGCGTTTCGCGGAGTATGGCATAATGACCTCACTTGCGGTAGACGCATCGGTTCATCCGCCTACCCCTCGCCACGGGTGGCAACTCCACGTGGGCGCGGCTCCGGGCACCGCTACCGTACCAGCCGCTGGTTCCGCGCATACACTGCATCCGCCGGCGGCAACCGGCGTCGTTCCCCCATCGATATCTTGGCAATCGCAGGCCGCCTGACCATGGAGTCCCGCCCGACATTCTGCATTTTCTGCGATGACGTTCGGGAGGAGGCTGGTGGCAAAATCTCATTGATGGGGATCTACGGTGAGGAAATGATCATCGCTGCGCCATTTCCCTGCCAGGTACCGAAATTCTGCATCAATATTCATATGATCTCGCCGGTCGAGGACCCTCCTCAATCACTCAATATCAGCGTCACCTACCCGCCAGGGACCACGATCTTCCAGAGCGGAGTGTCCGAGGGATTGCCGCAAGAGGTGGCGGTCCCCGGGGCAACGAAGCGTAACTTCCTGGCAAGAGTGGTCATCACTCCAATGATCTTCAGCGAACCCGGCGATCTCGAAGTCTTCGTCGAGACCGAGCGCGAGATAGCGCGTGCCGGCCGCCTCAAGATCAGGGCCGCCGATCCCGCCTGACCTTCCCAAACCCCGCCGCATCCGCCACCATCGCGCCCCCATCAGCCGGATCGCGCCATGGCCATTGACCCGACTTCCATCGCCGGTAAGCACTTCCCCACCGAGGACCACGTCCCCCTCGTGGTGATCGGCGCCGGCCCGGCCGGCATCGCCGCCGCGGTCGAGGCGGCGGGGTTGGGGATGCGGGTGATGCTGGTGGACGAGCACCCCGTCGCCTCCGCCCTGATGGGGATCGACGTGCCCTGGATGTTCGGCGAGCGGATGACGGCCGCGGTGCAGAACCAGGGGCGGATGATGGAGAGCATCGTCGCCGCGCGGCCCGATCTGCAAGCCGCCTTCGATGCCGGCGTCGATGTCCGTCTCGGGGTCTACGCCTGGGGCGCCTTCGTCGCCGGGCCGACCAGCCAGGCGCTGCCGGGCTCCCTGCTGGCGCTGGCCGATGAGGAGCGCTCCTGGCTGGTGCGGTTCGACCGCATCATCGTCGCCGCCGGGGCGCGGGATCTCGGGCTCGCCTTCCCGGGCTGGGACCGGCCGGGGGTGATGGGCGCGCAAGGGTTCGCCGCCGCGCTCGGCCTCTACGGCGCCTTCGCCGGGCGGCGCATCGCCATCATCGGCGCGGGCGCGCTCGCCGCGCAGGTCGCCGCCCAGGCCCGGGCGGCCGGCATCGACATCGCCGCCACCATCGACGCCACGCAGCGCATCACCGGCGTACTAGGGGTGGCCGACGTCGAGGGCATCGAATATGCCCGCCTCGACGGCGCGGCGCCCGCCACCGCCGCCTGCGACACCATCGTGCTCGCCGTCGACGTGGTGCCCAATGTCGAGCTGTTCGACCTGCTGGGCGTCCCCACCCGCTACGACCCCAGCAAAGGCGGCTACGTCCCGGTGATCGACGCCGAGGGCCGCTGCTCGCCCACCGTCTACGCCGCCGGCGACTGCGCCGGCCTCGCCCCGGCCGCCGCCAGCGGCCGCAACGCTGGCCGTGCCGCCGCCCGCGACGCCGGGCTGGCCGCCCCGCCGCCCGAGCCCATCGCCGCCGCCCCGCCGGAAGACCGCGACCAATGGCGCCGCGCCTTCCTCGCCGCCCACGCCACCGATGCGCGGCTGACCATCTGCCGCTGCGAGGAAGTCCCGCTGGAGGACCTCATCGGCGTCCGCCCGCCGCGCTACCTCGCCTATGACGCCGCGAGGTTCGAGCGCCGCGACATCCGCACGCTCGCCGCCATGGGGCCGGTCAACCAGGACCAGGTCAAGCGTCTCACCCGCGCCGGCATGGGCCCCTGCCAGGGCCGCCGCTGCCGCGAACAGGTGCAGTGCCTGCTGGCGATGCAGGGCAACCAGGCCAGCGGCGACATCCCGATGCCCAGCTACCGGGCGCCGCTGCGCCCGCTGCCGCTCAAGGTGATCACCGCGGCCGACGAGACAGCCGAGATGCGCGCCGGCTGGACCTCCTGGTTCGGCATCCCCGAGCAATGGCTGCCGCAGTGGGAAAAGGCGCCTGACGGGCTCACCTGGGAGGCGCGGGTGACTCCGAGCGTGGAAGAATGAGCCGCGTCGTCATCGTCGGTGGCGGCGCCACCGGGCTGTCGGCCGCCTTCTGGCTGCGCCGCGCGGGCATCGAGGTCACCGTCATCGAGAAGGGCATCGTCGGCTGGGAGGCCTCGGGCCGCAACGGCGGCGGCGCCACGCACGCCTATTCGCCGCTGTTCCGCGAGGAGCAGCGGCTATGGCCGATGATGGACGATCTGCTGGGCTACCCCACCGAATACCAGCCCAAGCGCGTGCGCATCGCGCTGAACGAGGCCCAGCTCGGCTTCCTGCGCGATGCCGTGAACCTCGCCGCCGCCCAAGGCTTCCCCGCCGAGGAACTCGACAGCAAGACGATGCGCGACCTCGTCCCCTGGGTGCCCGACACCGTCGCCGGCGGCATGGTCTACCACTATGGCGGCCAGGCCAATCCGCAGCGCACGCTGCAGGCCTATGCCTGGGCGGTGCAGGACCTCGGCGGCATTATCATGCAGCACACCGTCGTCACCGGCTTCGAAACCGCCGGCGGCGCCATCACCGGCGTGCGGACCGACCAGGGCCTGATCGGCTGCGACGCGGTGGTGCTCGCCGCCGGGCCGCATACCGCGCAGCTCGCGGCGATGCTCGGCATCATTGTCCCCGTGGTCGCCGCGCGGGCGGAGATGATCGTCACCGAGCCGGTGCCGCTGATCGCCATCGGCGGCGCCGACGGCAACGGGCTCTACGGGCGGCAGACGCTGCGCGGCAACCTCGCCTATGGCGGCGGCCCGCATGAATGGATCGACCTGCCGGACCACCGCACCCCCCGCGCGGTGAACTCGCCGGTGATGCGCTCGGTGGCGCGGCGGCTGTTCGAGCTGTTCCCCAAACTCGCCCATCTCCGCGTCATCCGCTCCTGGGCGGGCGTGATCGAGAACACCCCGGATGGGCGGCCGATCCTCGATCGGCTCGCGAACCCGGGCAACCTGGTGATCGCCAGCATGTCCTCGGTCGGCTTCGGCCTCTCGCCGGCCTCGGGGCGGGCGGTGATGCAACTCGTCACCCAGGGACACTGCGACTTCGCCAATCTTGAGCACCTGAAGCTGAGCCGGTTCGACGGGCTGGCGGGGGATTGGGCGGAGGAGAAGGGGTGGAAGGCTTAAGGGTGTTCTTTTTGTGAACAAAAAGAACCAAAAAAACTTTGGCTCTATTAGCGAATCATATGCGTAGTTCATATTAGGTTCAATCGTTTGGACGTATCGAGGATTGTGACGATGGACAGCACGGAATTTCGCAAGTGGCTTGAGGCGATTGACGGTTTGTCTGAGCAGCAGCGAGCGGAGGTTCAGGCGATACTGTCCGGGCGTTCG
>CAIWAJ010000601.1:0-2204 GCA_903910565.1 uncultured Rhodospirillales bacterium | reverse complement strand
GATTTCGGCGAGAGCATCGCCTCGCATCGCCCGGTGCTGGAGGATTTGCGCGAATATGCGCCGGCGACGGTGGAGCTGGCGTCGCTTGCCTTCCTGCTCTCCCTCGTCATCGGCCTGCCGCTCGGCATGCTCGCCGCGGTGAAGCGCGACAGCTGGATCGACAACGCGGCCCGGCTGGTCTCGCTGATCGGCGTCTCGGCGCCGACCTTCTGGCTCGCCTTCGTCATGCTCGCGGTGTTCTATGGCGCGCTGGACTGGGCGCCGGGGCCGGGACGGTTGAGCGCCTCGGCCTTCCCGCCCACCCCCGTCACCGGGCTGTTGCTGTTCGACTCGGCGCGGAGCGGTGACTGGGAGACCTTCTGGGATGCCGCCGCCCATCTCGTGCTGCCCGCGATCGTGCTGGCGAGTTCGACGCTCGGGCTGATCACCCGCACCACGCGGGCGGCGATGTTGGAGGCGTTGGGGCAGGATTACGTGCGCACCGCCCGCGCCAAGGGGCTGCCGGGCCGTGCCGTCGTCGTCGGCCACGCGCTGCCCAACGCCATGCTGCCAGTGGTAACCTTGGGCGGCCTCGCCTTCGCCAATCTGCTGGCCGGCGCGGTGATGACGGAGACGGTGTTCTCCTGGCCCGGGCTCGGCCGCTACACCTTCCGCGCCGCGGTGGCGATCGACTTCCCGGCCATCCTCGCCATCACCGTCATCGTCGCCGCGCAATTCGTTCTGGTGAACCTGCTGGTCGATCTCTCCTACGCGGTGCTCGACCCGCGGACGGTGAAGCGATGAGCGAGACGCTGATCCTGGTGCAAGAGGCCCCGGGCCGCCGCTTCGCCCGGCGGTACGGGATTGCGGTGGCGGGCGCCGGCCTGATCCTGGCCTGGCTGCTGCTGGCGCTCCTCGCCCCCTGGGTCGCGCCCTATGACCCGAATTTCGTCGACGTCGCCGGCCGTTTGCGCCCGCCCTCCGCCGCCCACTGGCTCGGCACTGACGCGCTGGGGCGGGACGTGCTGTCGCGGGTGATCTGGGGCGCGCGGGTCTCGCTCCTGGTGGGCTTCGGCGTGGTGCTGCTGGGCGCCGCCTTCGGCACGCTGCTCGGCGCCACCGCCGCCTATGCGCGCGGCTGGGCGGAGGAGGCGCTGATGCGGGTGACGGACCTCGTCTTCTGCTTCCCGCCGATTATCCTGGCGATGGCGATCGCGGCCGCGCTCGGCATCGGCACGCTCAACACGATGATCGCGATGCTGGTGGTGTGGTGGCCGAAATTCGCCCGCCTCGCCCGCAGCCTGGTGATCTCCCAGCGCGCGCTCGAATATGTCGAGGCGGCGGTGACCAGCGGCGCCGGGCCGGGGCGGGTGCTGCTGCGGCAGATCCTGCCCAATGCCGCCGGCCCGCTGATCGTGCTGGTCACGCTCGATCTCGGCAACGCCATCCTGGTATTCGCCGGCCTGTCCTTCCTCGGCCTCGGCGTCACGCCGCCGGCCGCCGAATGGGGGGCGATGGTGGCCGAAGGGCGGGAGTTGGTGCAGCAATGGTGGGTCGCCACCTTCCCCGGCCTCGCCATCCTCTCGGTGGTGATGGGTTTCAACTTCCTCGGCGACGGATTGCGCGACTGGCTGGACCCCCGCGCCGAAAGCCGCTGACCCCTTTCATACGGAGCCGCCCATGACCGCGAGCATCACCATCACCGACGGCATCGCCGTGATCACCATGGATGACGGCAAGGCCAACGCCGTGAACCCGGCCTTGGTGGCCGCGTTGAACGCCTGCCTCGATACCGCCGAGCGCGAGGCCAAGGCGGTGGTGCTGGCCGGGCGGACGCAGCGCTTTTCTGGCGGGTTTGACCTCAAGATGATGGCCGCCAGCCCGCGCGCGGAGGTAACCGAACTGGTGAAATCCGGTGGCCGCCTCGCCATGCGGCTCTACGGCTTCCCCATGCCGGTCGTGGCCGCCTGCACCGGGCATTGCGTCGCCATGGGCGTGTTTCTGCTGCTGGCCTGCGATATCCGCATTGGCACCAGGGGGGCCTTCAAGATCGGCGCCAATGAGACGGCGATCGGCATGTCGCTGCCGATTTTCGCGGTGGAGTTGCTGAAGGCGCGGCTCGATCCCCGTGCGCTCACCAAGGCGTCCATCCTGGCCCATCTCTACGACCCCGAGAGTGCCGTCACCGCCGGCTATTTCGACAGCGTCGAGGACGCCGATTCCCT
>CAIWAJ010000600.1:0-1909 GCA_903910565.1 uncultured Rhodospirillales bacterium | reverse complement strand
CCGAGTTGCCCGGGGAGGCGGCAAAGCCAATGAATAAAAAGTTTTTGCTTCTTTTTCCAAAAAGAAGCGCTTTCCTTCCATCACTCCACGCTCCCCAGATACGCCTCGATCACCCGCGGATCGGCCCGCACCGCATCGGGCGGCCCGTCCGCCAGCTTGGTGCCGAAATCCATCACCACCAGCCGGTCCACCAGCCCCATGACGAACTCCATGTCATGCTCCACCAGCAGGATCGTCACCCCCTCGTCGCGCAACCGCCGCAGCAGAACCGCCAACTCGGCCTTCTCGTTATGCCGCAACCCCGCCGCCGGCTCATCGAGCAGCAGCAGCACCGGGTCGAGGCACAAGGCCCGCGCGATCTCCACGATCCGCTGCTGCCCCAGCGCCAGGCTCGTCGCCTTCCGGTCCGCGGACTCGGCGAGCCCCACCCGGCCAAGCTGCCGCGCCGCCTCCGCATACAGCCGCCCATCCTCCACCCGATCCAGCCGCAACAACCCGGCGAGCGCGGATGCCTGCCCACGCAGATGCGCCCCGATCGCGACGTTCTCGATCACCGTCATGGTCGGAACCAGCTTCACATGCTGGAACGTCCTGGCGATCCCCCGCGCCGCCACCACCCGCGCCGGCTTGCCCGTGAGGTCCCGGTCGCGAAACCGCACGATGCCGCCGCTCGGCGTATCCACGCCGGTGATGAGATTGAAGGTGGTGCTCTTGCCCGCCCCGTTCGGCCCGATCAGTCCGAGGATCTCGCCCGCCCGCACCGTGAAGTCGATGTCATTGACCGCAACGAGCCCGCCGAAATTCCGCCGAAGCCGCACCACTTCCAGCAGCGCACTCCCCCGCTCCGGCATCGCGCTCACCTCCAGCGGAGCCGCGTCGCGCGCAATCGCCCGCCGGCGCGGCCGGAAGCGCGCGATCAGCGGCCACAACCCATCCGGCGCCCATTGCAGGACCGCGATCAGCAGCACGCCGAAGGCGATCGTCTCGTAATTGCCCCGCGCGCCGAACAATTTCGGCAGGATATCCTGCAACCGGTCATTCACCAGCGTCACCAGCGCCGCCCCCAGCAGGGCGCCCGGGATATGCGCCGCGCCCCCGATCACCGCCATCAGCAGATACTGGATCGAGGGGTAGAAGCCGAACGGCGTCGGGTTCACGCTGCGCTGCATATGCACGTAGAGCCAGCCCGCGAACCCCGCCAGCACCGCCGCGTAGACGAAGGCGAGCAGCCGGGTCCGCGCGGTATCCACCCCGAAACTCGCCGCCGCCACCGCGCCGCCCTTGAGGGCCCGGATCGCCCGCCCGGCCCGGCTGTCCAGCAGGTTCATCGTCAACAGCGCCGCCAGCAACACGCCGAGCCATATCACCGTGAAACTGGCCCTGGCGTCGATCAGCCGGTACCCCGCGATCTCCAGCGGCGGAATGCCGGAAATCCCGTCATTGCGGCCGACGAGATCGAGATTGGCGAAGGTGTAGTACAGCCCCACACTCCACGCGATCGTCCCGAGCGCCAGGTAATGCCCGGAGAGCCGCACCGTCACCGCCCCGATCAGCGTGGCGCCAGCCGCCGTCACCAGCAGCCCGGCGGGGAGCCCGAGCCAGGGCGAGATGTCGTAGTATTTGCTCATGATCGCCGTCGTGTAGGCGCCAAGCCCGAGCAGGGTCGCCTGCCCGAACGAGGTCATCCCGCCCACCCCGGTCAACACCACCAGCCCGATCGCCACGATCGCCGAAATGCCGGTGTAGTTGAGCAGCGTGACCCAGAAGGCCGGCAGGCCGGGGAGCCACGGGACCAACGCCGCGACCGCGACACAGCCGAGGGGCCACCAGCGCGTCACTCCTCATCCTCCCCATGGCCCTGCCGCAGCGAGCGCCACAGCAGCACCGGGAGAATGGCGGTGAAGACGAT
>CAIWAJ010000599.1:0-2659 GCA_903910565.1 uncultured Rhodospirillales bacterium | reverse complement strand
GCCGGACTTCATCCCCGTCGCCCGGATTTCCGACATGCTGCTGAACCCCGGCGCCCCCTTCGTCTATAACGGCGTGGCCCGCTCCTACCCCGACATCAAGCTGGTCTACTGGGCCGGCGGCAACCCCTTCCACCACCACCAGGACCTCAACCGCCTGCTGCGCGCCTGGGAAGTGCCCGAGACCATCGTGGTGCAGGAGCAGTTCTGGACCCCCACCGCCAAACACGCCGACATCGTGCTCCCCGTCACCACCACCCTCGAGCGCGACGACATCGGCTACGCCACCCGCGATAAATTCATGGTGGCGATGAAGCAGGTGAAGCGCCCGGCCGGCGAAGCGCGCGACGATTTCGCGATCTTCCGCGGCCTCGCCGAACGCATGGGCGCCGAGGAGGCCTTCACCGAAGGGCGGGACGCCATGGGCTGGCTGCGCGTGCTCTACGAGCAGAGCCGAATGGCCGCGCGCCGCGCCGGCGTCACCCTGCCGGAATTCGACAGTTTCTGGCAGCAGGGCGTGGTGGAGATCGAGGGCAACCCGCCCGCCGCCGTGATGTACGAGGCTTTCCGGGCAGACCCCGCCAAGCACCCGCTCAAGACCCCCTCCGGCAAAATCGAGATCTTCTCCGAAAAAGTCGCCGGCTTCGGCCACGATGACTGCCCGGGCTACCCGGTCTGGCGCGCGCCCGCCGAATGGCTCGGCGCCGTCGGCAAATACCCCCTCCACATGCTCTCCGACCAGCCCGACCGCCGCCTGCACAGCCAGCTCGACCCGAGCCCCTGGTCCACCGCCGGCAAAATCCAGGGCCGCCAGCCCGTCTCCATGCACCCCGATGACGCCGCCGCCCGCGGCCTCACCGATGGCAGCGTGGTCCGCGTCTTCAACGATCGCGGCGCCTGCCTCGCCGGCCTGCGCGTCACCGCGGACGTTCGCCCCGGCGTCGTGCGCCTGTCCACCGGCGCCTGGTTCGACCCCGATCCGGTGCCCGGCCGCCCGGAGCGCCACGGCAACCCCAACGTGCTGACGCTCGACATCGGCGCCTCCTCGCTCTCCCAAGGCTGCATCGCGCAGACCTGCCTGGTCGACATCGAGGCCTGGCGGGAAGCGGTGCCGCGGGTGACGGCGCATGACCTGCCGGAGTTCGTGGCGCGATAGGACGCAGGTAGATTCCGATCCTGGCGCCGGCGGCTCGCGTCGCCGCATGGTGCCGCTTGGCCGCCAGGATCACCGCTCGGTCCGTCCTGATAACGATGTCGCGCCGGGTATTCCGACGCGCGGCGTCGCGGCCGTTTCAGGAGTCATTCACATGCGCATCGCGATCGCCGTTCTGTTCCTGCCGCTGTTTCTCGCGGGCTGCCTGAGCTTCAGCAGCACGCCGGCCTCGAAGGAAACCATCGTCGTGCCGGCCACCTCGACCTCGACGACGACGATCATCTGCGCGAATGGGGCGGCGCCGCCCTGCTGAGGGGAAGGGTGTTCTTTTTGTGAACAAAAAGAACCAAAAAAACTTTTTATCCGTTTGCTGCGTGGCCTCCCGGGAGAGTGCGCAGCAAATCGGATAAAAGTTTTTCGTTTCTTTTTTTCAAAAAAACGCTTGCTTCAAACCACCGCCGCGGCGTGAAGCGCCGAAATTTCCTCCGCCGTGTACCCGCACTCCGCCAGCACCGCGTCGGTATGCGCGCCCAGCGCCGGGCCGACGCTGTCGAGCCGCCCGCCGCCATGCGCCATCTGGAAGCCGCTGCCCATGAAGGAGAGCGGGCCGAACGGCGTCTCCACCGTCTGCAACACCCCGCGCGCCTTGATCTGCGGATGCTCCAGAATCTCCTCGATCCGCCAGATCGAGGCGCAGGGCGCGCCGGCGGCGTTCAACTCCGGCTCCCACGCCTTGGCATCCTTGGCCGCAAGCGCGTGCTCGATGATTGCCCGCAATTCCGGCTCATTGTCCTTGCGGGCGAACCAGTCGATGAAGCGCGGGTCCTCGAACGTGTCCGCCCGGCCGAGCGCGCTCATCAGGCAGCGATATTGCTGCTCGCTGTTCACCGCCAGCAGCAGCCAACTGTCATTGGCGCGGAACAAATTCGCCGTCGGCCGCCGGCTGACCGCCTGGTTGCCGGACTGGTACTGCTTGTGCCCCGCCACCGTCCAATCCGCGACGGGGCCGGAGAGAAACGCCAGTGCCGCCTCCAGCATCGACACATCGATGAACTGGCCCGTCCCGGTCTGCCCGCGCTGAAACAGCGCCGCCGAAATCGCGAAAGCCGCGGTCATGCCGGTCAGCACGTCGCACACCGCGAAGCCCGCCCGCATCGGGCCGGTCGCCGGGTCCCCGGTGATCGACATGATGCCGCTCATCGCCTGGATCTTGCCGTCATACCCCGCCTCGTTGCGATCGGGTCCGCTCTGCCCGAAGCCGGAAATGGCGCAGTAGATCAGCTTGGGGTTGATCGCCGCGAGATCGGCATGGCCAAGCCCAAGGCGGTTCATCACGCCGGGCCGAAAATTCTCCACCACCACATCGGCCTCGCGCGCGAGGCGGCGGATGATCTCCCGCGCCTCGGGCTTCTGCAGATCCAGCGTCAGGCTGCGCTTATTGCCGTTGATCGCCATCCACCCCGGCGCCATGCCGCGCTCCGCCCATTCGCGCGACAGCGGCGTGCGGCG
>CAIWAJ010000598.1:0-10075 GCA_903910565.1 uncultured Rhodospirillales bacterium | reverse complement strand
CTGCCGGCGGCGGTGCGCACGGTGATTGTGTGCGCCGACAATGACGGCGCGGAGAACGACAGCGCGGCGCGGGCACTGGCCGGCGCCGTGGCGGCATTCGGCAAGGGCGGGCGTCGCGTGCGGCTGGCCCGCCCACCGGTCGGCAAAGACTTCAACGACACGCTGCAAGCGGGACTGGCCACATGAGCGGGCGCGCGAACGGGGCCGGGCATGCCGGCAGCAATGGCGCCAAGCCGCCGAAGCACGCGAGCGGAGGCAAGGGAACGGTGCGGCGCGCCATCGCCGAGGCCGCCCCGGTGGCGGCACCGAAAGCCACCATTCCGGCCGGTTTCGAGATGCGGGAAAACGGATTGTGGAGGGTTCCAGGCGAGGGCAAGGCGCCTTTTCGCGTGTGCGGCCCGTTCGAGATCATCGCCGAGACGAGGCCACAGGACGGCACGGATTGGGGCGTGTTGCTGCGCTGGCACGACCGCGACGTCACCGAGCATGAATGGATTCTGCCGCGCCGCTTGCTGGCCGGCGAGGCCGTGGAAGTGCGCCAGCACCTCGCGGCGTGCGGGTTGGACGTGGAGGCATCGGACGGGGCGCGGCGGGCCTTGGTGCAATTCTTGGCTGGCGCGGGCAGCCCCGACCGCGTGCGCACCGTGCCGACAACCGGATGGTATACGCCACTAACCGGCGGCGCGGTGTTCGTGCTGCCGGGCCGTTCGGTCGGCACAGTGACGGGCGAGGTTGTCTGCCTCGCGCTGGAAACCGGCCCCAACATCTACCAGCCCAAGGGCACTCTGCCGGAGTGGCGCGACGAGGTGGCCCGGCGCTGCCTGGAAAACTCGCGGCTGATGCTCGGGGTTGCCTGCGCCTTCGCCGGGCCATTAGCGCCGCTGATCGGCAGCGAGGGCGGCGGCTTTAACCTGCGGGGGGACAGCAGCAAGGGAAAGACCACCATCATTGACGCCGCAGCGAGCGTGTGGGGAGCACCGAGCAAGACCGGGCCGGATGCTTTCGTGCGGCAATGGCGCACCACCGCGAACGCCTTGGAGCAGACTGCGGCGGCGCACAACCACGTCCTATTGCCTATGGACGAGATGGGACAGGCCGACCCGAAGGAAGTTCCGGAAACCCTCTACATGCTGGCCAACGGCACTGGGAAAGATCGAGCGCGCGCGGCTGGCGGCAACCGCAAGCCGGTGACATTCACCAACATCGTCTTGAGCAGCAGCGAGGAAAGCGCGGCCCGCCTCGCCGAGCAGGGCGGGCGGCGGATGAAGGCCGGCCAGGAAGTGCGGTTACTCGATATCCCTGCCATCGTGCCGGGCGGCTATGGCTGCTTTGACGTGCTGCATGGCGAGCCGGACGGCGGCGCCTTCGCCCAGGCCGTGCGCCGCGCGGTGTTGGAGCAGCACGGCACGGTGGGGCCGGCCTTTGTCGAGGCCATCGCAGCCAAGCTGGCCGGCTCGGTTGATTTTAGGGCGGAGGTGATCGCGCGCATTGACGATTGGACCCGCGTGAACGTGCCGGCCGGCGCTGACGGGCAAGTGCGCCGCGCCGCCGGGCGGCTGGCCCTTGTCGCCGTTGCCGGCGAGATCGCAACAGAATTCGGCCTGACCGGTTGGCCAGCCGGTGCGGCGTCGGCGGCGGTGGGCAAGGTGTTCCGGGCGTGGATGGACGAGCGCGGCGGCACC
The DNA here is from genome assembly GCA_903910565.1 of uncultured Rhodospirillales bacterium. GTDB lineage: Bacteria > Pseudomonadota > Alphaproteobacteria > Acetobacterales > Acetobacteraceae > CAIYPH01. Next base: position 8,393 of record CAIWAJ010000598.1, on the reverse strand, counting down.
GGGAGCCGGGAGGACATGCACCTATTCTCGGCCGTGCGGCGCTTCATTGGCGCACATGGATCATCCCGGTTCGAGCCCCTGCGCAGCGAAAAGCCGGAGGACGCGGGCGGGCAAGTGGAGCCAGCTTTAGACGACCGCCTAAAGACGATTGGGCGTGTCGGTTACCGGTGGCAAGAGACGACCGAGACCGGTGAGAAGGTGTGGATTTTCGGCATGCAGCCCGAGATGTTCGACGCCGAGATTGCCGCGCCGCTTGGCATGGAGGGCAAGGACGCCCGATCGAGGCTTGGCAAGGCTGGCATGATCCGAGGCGAGAAAGCCGGAGGCGAAACCCGGTGGACAATAAAGCAGCGAATACCCGGCCTCGGCCGACCCCGCCTGATCCTGATCGACGGCAGCAAAATCACGGGAGGCGACGAGGATTAGCGGACTGGGCGCGGCGGCGGTGGCACGGCGCGGGGGGTGTTCCTTCCGCGCCGTTCCTTTGCCCGGATCGGCCAACACAGCTCTACCTCTCGGCGCAAAACCGCAAAGGCCCCGGCCTTCCGGGGCCACTCTCTCTCGTTCAATCAATATTCATCATTCATTCAATGGGTTATCCGGCCCCGGAGGGGTGGCCCCGGAGTTTTTTTCGTCCGGGGCCACCGGGGCCAGAGGGTGGCCGGCACCGTGCGCAGGGTGGCCCCGGAGGCCCCGGACCGGGGCCGGCCCTATTTCGACTCCGGGGCCAGATAATCCATTGATACTATTCACGAAAATCGACGTGGCCCCGGTGGCCCCAGTGGCCCCGGACATTTCGGAGGGAGAGGCGGGGAAATTAGTGTGTGTCTCTACAATGCATTGAAATAACTCAATTTTATGGTGACTAATGATTATCAATAGGGGGTATAATTGGCGCGGCGCCGGCGCGCGGTGGGGCGAGGAACGAGGCGGAGAGTATGGACGAAGTGAGCCGATTGCGGGCCGAAGTGGTCCGACTACGAACGGAAGTGTCAGCCTTGGCGTGGGAGGTTCGAGCAGTCCGGCGGAGTGCGGAGCTCGGCGCCCTACCCGCCCCGTCGATGGTCCGGCGGGCCGAGGCGGCGGCACTGCTTGGTGTGAAGCCCGGCACCCTGGCCGCATGGGCGCGCGACGGGCGCGGCCCGCCCTATGAGGTGTTCGGCAAGCGGGCGCTCTATCCGGTGGCAGCCTTGCAGGCTTGGCGCGAGCACTCCGGCGCGGTGCGAGAGCTCCCGAGCGAGGTTAAGCCACCAGCAGCCATGCCATTATTTGCCGACTCGACCGGCTGACATTCGCAGGCAGGATGCGGCGAGCCGCCGGAATCGAGAGGAAACCGGGCGCCGGTTGGTATCCGGGCCACATCGAGGCAAACCGGAGGGCTTCCTATGTGGCTGGTTTCGTTGAGTAATGACGTTGCGGGGTTGAGCAATTCGCTGCCGGCGAGACAGAAAATCCAACGCGATCAACCGTTTGATATCATTCAGCCCGGCTGTTGGTATCCCGTTGGTATCCGGGCCACCGTTCGCTAGGTGAGCATATCGCGCTAACTCATTGATTTAATTGGTCGGAGCGGCGGGATTCGAACCCACGACCCCCAGTCCCCCAGACTGATGCGCTACCAGACTGCGCTACGCTCCGACCGTGGCGACCATGTAGCAGCCAAGTGCCTGGGAGGGAAGAGCAAGTCTCCCCCGCGTCTGGATCAGGGAAGCAAAGCCCGCAGGGCCTCGAGTTCGCGCAGGGTCGCGCCGAGCAGGGCGCGCAGGCGGGTGATCTCGGCTTCAGCATCCGGTGCGCCAGCGCGCGCGGCGGGGCGCGGCCGGGCCGGCGACGCCACGATGACCGGCGCGATGAGGCCGGGCATGGCCAGCTGGCCATCGCCGACCGTCACTGCGCCGCTGCGCTCGGCTTCCGCCTGGGCCCGCTCATCCGGTGTTGCCGGCGGGATGTCGTCGGCCAGCCGGCCGCCCCCCTCGCGCAGCAGGCGCTGGACGCCCTTGATGGTGTATCCCTGGATGTAGAGCAGGTCCGAGATGCGGCGCAGCAGGGAAATGTCGTCCGGGCGATAATAGCGCCTGCCGCCGCCGCGCTTCAGCGGCTTGACCAGCGGGAACTTGGTTTCCCAGAAGCGCAGCACGTGCTGCGGAATATGGAGTTCGTCGGCGACCTCGCTGATCGTGCGAAACGCGTTCGGCGCCTTCTTGACCTTGCTTCGCGGGTCATCCCGCTCGGCGGCCAATTGCACTGCTGCACCGCTCATTCGTCGTCTCCTCCGTCATCCGGCGGGGTCAGATGGTTGATATGAGCCTTCAGCACCTGGCTTGGCCGGAACACCAGAACGCGACGTGGCAGGATCGGCACTTCGATGCCGGTCTTGGGGTTGCGGCCAATCCGGCGGCCCTTTTGGCGCACAGAAAAGGTTCCGAACCCACTGATTTTAACGGATTCACCAGACTCCAACGCCGAACAGATGCGATCCAGCACCGTCTCCAGCAGGTCTGCCGATTCGTTACGGGAGAGACCAACCTGGGAATAGATCGTCTCGGTGAGGTGCGCGCGGGTGATGGTGTTCATGGCTCGACGCTAAGCAGATGGGAACGACTCGTCAAGGAATCACAATATCAAGTGCTTGCAACACCCTGCTGGGGCCGCCGGCGTAAGCCGCCAGTTGCCGCCTTCGGTGAGGAAGATAGCGATACAATGTTGATTTTACGTTTGTCCGCGCCAGCCGCAAAATCAGTGCGCGAGTGTGTTGATCCCGCGCGGGCGCCGCCTGTGCAGGCCGGGGACCGGCTAGAGGCGGATCAGCGCCGATCCCCAGGTGAGGCCGCCGCCGAGGGCGACCAGCAGGAGAAGTTGGCCGGGCTTCACGCGGCCATCCTCGATCGCCGCCGCCAGAGCGAGCGGGATGGAGGCCGCCGAGGTATTGGCGTGGCGGTCGACCGTGACGACGACCTGGTCTTCGCGCAGTCCGAGTTTCTTGCCGATCCCGTCGATGATGCGGCGGTTGGCTTGGTGCGGGATGAGGTAGTCGATATCGGCGCGGGTGACCTTGTTGGCCGCCAGGGCCTCTTCGATGCACTCGCTCATCCGTGCCACCGCGTGGCGGAACACCTCGCGGCCGTTCATGACGAGATGGCCCGGCTTGTCGCGCCGTCCGACCGCGCCATCGACATAGAGGATATCGCCGAGCGCGCCGTCGCTGTGCAAATGGGTGGAGAGCAGGGCGGGGGCGGCGGCGTCGACATCGGCGGCGCGCAGCACCACCGCGCCGGCGCCGTCGCCGAACAGCACGCAGGTGCCGCGATCTTCCCAGTTGAGGATGCGCGAATAGACCTCGGCGCCGATCACCAGGGCGGCGCGCACTTGCCCGGTGCGGATCATCGCGTCGGCGACGCCAAGGGCGTAGACGAAGCCGGCGCAGGCGGCCGATAGGTCGAAAGCGAAGCCACCGGTGCCAAGCGCGGCCTGCACGCGGGTAGCGGTCGCCGGGAAGGCCTGGTCCGGGGTCGCGGTCGCCAGGATGATCGCGCCGATCTCGGAAGCGGCCATGCCGGCGGCGGCCAGGGCGGCTTCGGCGGCGCGGGTCGCCATGAAGGCGCAGGTCTCGTGCGGGGCGGCGAGATGGCGCTGGCGGATGCCGGTACGCTCCCTGATCCACTCGTCGGAGGTATCGACGGTCTTGGCGAGTTCGTCGTTGGTGACGAGGTTGGCCGGCAGATATGTGCCGACTCCAAGCAATTGGGCGCGCAGGGTTGTCATGGCGGCGTTCTTACCTTCTCCCGCCGATGCTGGCGAGAGCATGTGGCTGCATCACGGCTGTGGGACCGTCATCGATGGCGCCGAGGTGTCGATGCGCGTCAGGCCCTCACGGATCCGGTCATTGAAGCGATGCACCACCATGTCCATCGCGACGTCGACGGCATGGGCGAAGCCGGTGGCATCGGTGCCGCCATGGGATTTCACCACCACGCCCTTGAGGCCCACCAGCACGGCGCCATTGTAGCGGCGCGGGTCGAGCCACTCGCGCAGGCGTTCGAGGCCGGGGCGGGCGAGGAGATAGGCGATCTTGGCGGCGATCGAGGCGCTGAAGACCTGGCGCAGCATGCCGCCGATCAGCTTCAGAGCGCCTTCGCCGGTTTTCAGCGCGACATTGCCGGTGAAGCCGTCGGTGACGATCACATCGGTGGTACCGGCGGCGATATCGTGGCCCTCAACGAAGCCGTGGAACTGGCCGGCGACGTGGCTGTTGCGCAGCGTCTCGGCGGCGAGGCGGATGCGGTCGTCACCCTTGAGCTCCTCGGAGCCGACATTGAGCAGGCCGATGGTGGGTGCGGTCAGGCCGAGCACGGTGCGGGCGAAGACATCGCCCATGATGGCGAATTCGACGAGGTTGCGCGCATCGCAGGTCACGTTGGCGCCGAGATCGAGCATCACGATGTCGCCGCGCGCGGATGGGCTGATGCCGGCCATCGCCGGGCGATCAATGCCTGGCAGCGTCTTGATCACGATTTTCGCGAGGGCCAGCAGGGCGCCGGTGTTGCCGGCCGAAACCACACCCAAGGCACGCTCGCCGGCCACCGCATCAATCGCCAGCCGCATGGAGCTGTTGCGCATTCGCAGCGCCACGGTGGGTTTGAGGTCGCCGCTGATCTTTTCCGCGGTATGCAGCACGGTGCAGGCCGCCGCCGCGCGCTTGTGGCGCGCGAGCAGGGGGGCGAGTTCCGCCTCGTCACCGACCAACAGGAACCGCGCCGCGGGGTGCCGCTCGGCACTGAGTTCAAGCCCCGCAACGACGATATCTGGGGCGGCGTCACCGCCCATCGCGTCGATAGCCAGCGTAAAGGGCTCGCTCATGCCAGCACCTCATTCCACCAGGCCATCACCGCGCTGCCCTGGACGGCAGGGCCGTCAGGCGCGAACTGCACCCTTCAGCGCCTTGCCGGCACCGACGACCTCGCGACCGTCATAGTGGCCGCAATGCGAGCAGACATGGTGCGGGCGCTTCAGTTCGCCGCAGTTGCTGCAATCGGCATGGGCCGCCGGGGTCAGCGCTTCATGGCTGCGCCGCATGCCGCGCCGCGAAGGCGAGGTCTTTCTCTTGGGAACGGCCATGGTGTCTCATCTCTCCGATAGGGCGATCCTCGATGATGGCGGCCCCGGTGGGTCAACCGGTTAGCGACGTGAGGATCACGAACAAGCAGTAGTGCAAGGAGGCGGCGTCTAGCAGAGGGGATGCGGGGCTGCAAGCGTCACCATATCGACGGCGCATGCATGGCTGGGTTCATTCCCCGCGGCGCAGCTTCAGGAGTGCCGCGAAGGGCGACACCTCGGCGGCGGCGCCGTCATCGGGCAGCACGGCATCGTCCTTGCGGGGATAGGGGTCGAGATCGAGCGCGAGTTGCTCGACGGCGGCCTCGCCGAGGTCGACCGTGGTGCCCTGATAGGGGATTTCGTCTTCCGACTCCGGGTCCGGATCGGGGTTTTCGGTGCCGGCGGGGACGAAGCGGACACGGAATTCCTCGCGCTGTGTCATCTCGAACTCGTCGAGGCTCACGACGCATTCCCGCACCAGGCGGGCCGAGAAATTGGCGATCGCGGCGACGATCCCGCCGGGCTCGGGATGCAGCCGGAAGCGGGCGGTGAAGCTTTTCACCGCCGGCACGCCAAGCCGCGTGGCGATGGCGGCGCACTCGGCAGGGCTCGCGGAGAGATCGACCGTGAGGCCGCCGGTCGGCAGCGCGTCGATGCGCTGCGGGCGGGGGAGTTCGTGGATCATGGGACCGGATCGGGAAAGGTGATGATGCCCTTGGCGAGGGGCGCGATGTCCTGCGTCTCCAGCGCGGCGGCGCAGCGGCGGACGATGGCGGCGAGGCGGGCCGGCGCGTCGGAGGCGGCGGGAGGCGTTCCACGCCAGACATTGCGGAGGAGGACCTCGACCAGGGCGGTGTCATCCGCGGCATCCAGCGCCGGCTTGTAGGCCGCCGCGCGGCCGTGGAAGGCCTCCCACATCGCGCGATTGCGGCGGCTGACGCTGAGATCCCCCACGCCCATCTCGCGCAGGTTGACGTCCATGTCGGCGAACATGGCGTCGAACACGCCCTGTGCGAGGTCCGGCCCCGGCTTGGGGCACATGGTGAGCCGGCGGACGACGAGGTAGACGTGCAGGCTGACGAGATCGAACCGGCCGTCGAGCGTGTCGGGGACGCCGAGTGCGGCATAGAAGCACTCGGCCCGCGCCGCCGCGACGGCGGCGCCGTAGAGCAGATAGGCCGGTCGCTCGAGACGATTGCGGCGGAGATAACCCAGCAAGATGCGTGCGTCCTGTATTTGTCACCCCGGCGGGCGGGAAAGCTTGGCGATAGGGCTAAGATAGGCGTATGCGGGTCCGATTGACAGGGACAGCGCGGCGTGAGACGCCAAGCGCCTGTCCGGAGGATTGCGGCACTTGCGTCTGATCACCCCTTTTGCCCGGCGGTTCGCCGGGATCACTCTGGCGAGCCTGCTGGCCGGATGCAGCTTGCCGCAGTTCATGTCCTATCCGCCGCAGGTCCGCGGCAACCGGATCGACAAGGAGCGCATAGCGGAGATCACGCCGGGGGTGTCGACTCGCGGGGACGTGACGGCACTGTTCGGCTCCCCGACGCTAAAGGCGACGTTCAACGAGAACACCTGGGTGTATGTCAGCGAAGTGACCCGGCCGCGGATCGGCGGGACACAGGGGGTTCTGGAGCAGCAGGTCGTCAATGTGACCTTCGATGCCAAGGGCCTGGTCAGCGCGATCGACGTCAAGACCGAGACGGATTCGCGCGATGTCAGCGTGGTCAGCCGCGCGACGCCGGCGCCGGGCACCGAGACGACGTTCTTCCAGCAGCTGTTCGGCAATATCGGCCGCTACGGCCCCTCGTTTGGCGCCGGGGGCGCCGGCACCGGCACCAGCAGCGGGAACTACTGAGCCGCGCCCTCAGGCGAAATGGCTCCAGCCGCCGCGTTGCAGCGACAGGGGCGCGCCGTCGGGGCCGGTCACCGTCACGATCGGGTCGCCGGTCAGAAATGCGCCGATGCGGGTGACCTTCACGCCGCCGGCGGCGGCGGTGAGCGCCGCTTCGGCCTCCGGAGGGACGGCGAGCAGCAGTTCGTAGTCATCGCCGCCGGTGAGGCATAATTCCAGAAGGTTGGCGGCGGCCGCGGGCTCGGAGAGGGGAACGCGGGCCGACTCGATTCGGGCGGCGAGCCCGGAGGCGCGGCAGATATGGCCGAGGTCCTGCACCAGCCCATCCGAGATATCCATCGCCGCGTGGGCAATGCCAGCGAGCCGGGTGCCGATGGCAAGGCGCGGGCGCGGCAGGCGGTAGCGGCCGGCGAGGTAGCCCTCGGGGTCGGCCAGCTTGCCCTGCGCTGCCAGCAGCCCGAGCGCGCCGTCACCGATGGTGCCAGTGACCCAGATCCCATCGCCGGGCCGGGCGCCGTTGCGCCGCAGCGCGGAGCCGGGGGCGACGGTGCCGATGATCGTCAGCGACAGGCTAACCGGGCCGGGGGTCGAGGTGGTGTCGCCGCCCAGCAGGGGAATGGCGAATTCGGCCTGGTCGGCGGCGAGCCCGGCGGCGAAGGACGCGAACCAGGCATCCGGCGTGCCGCGCGGGACCGAGACGGTGAGGAGGTAGCCGAGCGGGGTGGCGCCCATCGCCGCGAGGTCGGAGAGGTTGGTGCGCAGCAGCTTGCGCGCCACGAGGTCCGGCGGGTCATCGGGCAGGAAGTGGACACCCTCGACCATGGCGTCAGCGGAAATCACCAGTTCGCGGCCGGGAGGCGGGGTGAAGACGGCGGCGTCATCCGACAAGTCGAGCGCGCCGGCGCCGGCGAGCGGGCGGAAATGCCTGATAATCCGAGCGAATTCCTCCGGCAGGGCGCCGGATGCCGGCCGCTCCGCGCTCACGGCGCCGCCGTATCTCCGAACTCGGCGGGGCGGAGGATGTGGGCGATGCGGTCGAGCACGCCATTGGCGAGCTTGGGGGCATCGCCATCGAAGAACCCGTGCGCGACGTCGAGATACTCGTTGATCACCACGCGGGTCGGCGGGCCGTCCTTCATCCCCAGTTCGGCACTGCCGGCACGGAGCAAGGCGCGCAGCACGGGGTCGAGCCGGTCGAGCGGCCAGTCCTCGGGGAGCGATTCGGAGATCATCCGATCGATGTTGTCCTGCTGGGCGGTGGCGGTACGCACGATGGTGGTGAACAGCGGCACATGGGCATCGGGCACGCGGCCATCCTCGAACCCATCACCGGCGAGGGCGCCGAGGCGATGGCGGATGAACTCGTCGATCACCGTCTCCGGCGAAACGCCGCTCTGCTCGGCCTGGAACAGCGCCTGCACGGCGCCCACCCGGCTCGCCG
>CAIWAJ010000597.1:0-1746 GCA_903910565.1 uncultured Rhodospirillales bacterium | reverse complement strand
TTCCGGGCGCGCCCGGCGGGCGATGCAAGCGATGATGGGCATGCGCAAACTCGACCTCACCGCCATGCGCGCGGCCGCCGATGGAGCTACTTGAGGCCGTTCAGGCGTGATCGTGGTCAATCTCCCACGCCAGCAGCGTGCCGCGCCAATAGACTTGCTCCACGCCGCCGACCTCCCAGGCGACCTCGCCGGTGAAGGGCAGCCAGCGGCCGGCGTGGTAGCGGTAGTCCGAGAAGCTGCCGCGCCATGGGGTGGGCCTGATTGGCGGGGTCGCGGAGCGCGGCCGGTCCGCGGCATAGACGCCGGCGATGTGGCCTTCCCCATTGAGGCTCAGCGCCACCTCGGACGCCGCCTCGCCCGCGCCGGCGCTGACGGCGATGCGGTCCGGCGCCTCGACACGCCAGCGCAGCGCGGGGTTGCCAATTATGGCGTCGGGCGCCCAGGGCAGTTCGGCGAGGTAGCGCAGCAATTCGCCTTTCCGCAGCGCCGGGGTGCGCGCCATGTGGGCGAGGGGGATTGTGCCGAACAGGCTGACGTCGAGCCGCCCGCCCGTTTGTTCCAGCGCATCGCAAACGCGCAGGGCGCCGAGCGGGCCGATGCGGGCGGTCCAGGCGAAGGCGCACGTGCCGGCCGCGATGGTCTGCTCGGCCCCGAATGGCAGCCACCACGGCAGCCCGTCGAGCTTGATGTGGCCGGATTGGCTGAGGCGCACGGTGGCGCCGGGCAGCCCGGGATCGGCGCCGAGGCGGCGGGCGAGGTCTTGGACGGCGGGCGGCAGGGCGTCGGGGTTGGACATGGGGCGATACTCCTCCGCGGTGCGGGTGATCGGCATGTGCGGCGCGCCGTTCATGTGCCGGAAGTGCCGGATTCTACTCAGGCGCCGGTTGCATCCCTCCGGGGCCCGGCTCCATGCTGGCGGGCACGGATTGAGGCGGGATGATGACGCGGATCATACTGACGGTAATGGCGCTGCTATGGGCCGGCGCGGCACATGCGCAGATGACGCCGGTGGGCCTGTGGCGCAGCATCGACGACGCGACCGGCGAGGCGAAGGCCGAAATTCGCATCACCGCCAATGCGGCCGGCGTGCTCAGCGGGCGCATCGAACGGGCCCTGGTCACCTCCGGCGAGCCGCTGTGCACCAGGTGCACCGATGACCGCAAGGACAGGCCGAAGATCGGCATGGAGATCATCCGCAACGTCCGCAAGGCGGCCGACAAGCTGGTGTGGGAGGATGGCGAGGTGCTCGATCCCGACAACGGCAGCACCTACACGCTGCGCCTGACGCCGATCGAAGGCGGCGCGAAGCTCGAAGTGCGCGGCTCGCTGCTGTTCTTCTTCCGCACCCAGACCTGGCTGCGCGTGCAGTAGCCCATAAGCGGCGCGTTCATGCCGGGGGTGCGGCGGGCGGGGTTGCGCCGGATCGGCGGTGCGGTGCACACCCCGGGAATGACCCGGGCCCGTGCGCGGCCAGGGCGACTGGAGCGAAACGCCATGAGCAAGAAACCCCGCGGCCGTCTGTTTTTCGCCAATCCCGGCCCGACCAACATCCCCGACAGCATCCTGCACGCCCAGGCCCACCATGCCGTCGATTTCATGGATGCCGACTTCATCGCTCTCTATAACCGCTGCGTCGACGGGCTGAAGCGGGTGTTGCGGACGGAGCAGACCCTGTTCTTCTACACCGGCTCCGGCCACGCCGCCTGGGAGGCGAGCCTGGTGAACGTGCTCTCGCAGGGCGATACC
>CAIWAJ010000596.1:0-3470 GCA_903910565.1 uncultured Rhodospirillales bacterium | reverse complement strand
CGGTGCCGTGAGTGCCGTTGCGGCCCTTCTTCCCGACGGCCGGCTGCATCTGCATCACGGTCCAATCGACTGCCTCTGCCGCGCCTGGGGTGCGCCGGAGGAGGTGACGGGGGCGTATCGGCAGGCGGCGGAGGCTTTTGCCGGTGTGCTGCCGGGGTTGGTTGGGGAGCTTGCGCTGTTGCGCGCCGCTCTGCCGTCGCCGGCGCCGCAGGGCGCCATCGCGCGGGCGATGCACGCGGCGGTCTCTCCCTTCGAGGCTGGGTTCATCACGCCGATGGCGGCGGTGGCTGGAGCGGTGGCCGATCACGTGCTGGCGGCGATGGCGACGCGGAGGCTGGAGCGGGCCTACGTCAATAATGGGGGCGATATCGCCTTTCACCTCGCGCCCGGCGCCACATTGCAGGCTGGGCTGGTGAGCAAGCTCGCGGCACCGGCGCTCGATGGGGTGGCGACGCTGCATGCCCATCACCCCTGGCGCGGGCTCGCGACCTCCGGGCGGGCCTGCAAGGGGCAGGGGGGGCGGAGCTTCTCTTTTGGGATCGCTGATGCCGTCACCGTGCTGGCGGAAGATGCGGCGCGGGCGGATGCGGCGGCGACGGTGATAGCCAATGCGGTCGATTTGCCGGGCCATCCCGCCATCATCCGCCGCCCCGCCTCCGATATCGACCCGGATAGCGACCTCGGGGCGCGGTTGATTACCTGGGATTTGATGCCCCTCGGCGATGATGACATCGCGGCGGCTCTGGACGCCGGGCGTGGAGTGGCGGATGCTTTGGTGGAGGCGGGCCTGATCGGTGGTGCCGTCCTCGCGCTCGGCGGACGCTTCGCCGCATCTGGTCACCGAATGGCGCAACTGGAGCCGGCATGATCCGCAAGATCCTCATCTCGGTCGAAGAGACTCTCAGCGAAGGCGGCCACCCCGTTCGCCCCGCAACCCGCAAGGCGGCCGCCATCGCGGTGATCAGCAACCCCTTCGCCGGCCGCCACGTGGCCGATCTTTCCGAGCTGATTGCTGTCGGCGAGACGCTGGGTGGGCTGCTCGGTGAGCGCGCCGTGCATGCGCTCGGCATCGCGCCGGGTGACGTCGAGAGCTACGGCAAGGCCGCCATCGTCGGCGAGGATGGCGAGTTGGAACATGCCGCCGCCATTCTGCACCCCAAGCTCGGCGCCCCCTTCCGCGTCGCGGTGGAGAAGGGCGCGGCGCTGATCCCCAGCGCCAAGAAGCGCGGCGGCATGGGGGCGGCGATCGACGTGCCGCTCGGCCATAAGGACGCTGCTTTCGTGCGTTCGCATTTCGACGCCATGGAAATCCGCGTGCCCGACGCGCCGCGCCGCGACGAGATCGTGGTGGCCGTGGTGGTCACCGATTCCGGCCGCCCCTTGCCACGCATCGGCGGCCTCACAACATCCGAAATCGTCGGCAAGGACGGCTTACGCTGACCGCCACAGGGAGACCCAACATGACCCTCACCCGCCGCTCCGCCCTCGCCCGCGGTTCAGCCGCCGCCGCCGGGCTGCTGGCCGCCCCCGCCATCGTGCGGGCCCAGGGAGCCACGCCGATCCGCATCGGCGAGATCAACTCCTACACCGCCGCCCCCGCTTTCACCCTGCCGTATCGCAATGGCTGGCAACTCGCGGTGGAGCAGGTGAACGCCGCCGGCGGGGTGCTCGGCCGCAAGATCGAGGTGATCAGCCGCGACGATGCCGGGCGGCCGCCCGATGCCATCCGCCTCGCCGGCGAGTTGCTGGATGACCAGAAGGTCGATCTCTTCGCCGGCTCCTTCCTCTCCAATATCGGCCTCGCGCTCAGCGACGTGGCGAAGCAGCGCAAGAAGCTGTTCGTCGGTGGCGAGCCGCTGACCGACGCGATGGTGTGGGAGGCCGGGCATCGCTACTGCTACCGCCTGCGCCCCTCCACCTACATGCAGGCGGCGATGCTGGTGGACGACGCGGCCAAGCTGAACGCCAAGCGCTGGGTGACGGTTTCGCCGAACTATGAATACGGCCAGTCCGTGGTGAAGTGGTTCAAGCTGATGCTGGCCAAGAAGCAGCCCGGCGTGGAGTTCGTCGCCGAGCAATGGCCGGCGCTGGGCAAGATCGACGCCGGCGCCACCGTCGCCGCCCTCGCGGCCGCCAAGCCGGACGCCATCCTCAACGCCACCTTCGGGCCGGACCTCACCAATTTCGTCCGCCAGGGCAACACCCGCGGCCTGTTCGAGGGCCGCGGCGTGGTTTCGGTGTTGACCGGCGAGCCCGAATATCTCGGCCCCCTCGCCGACGAAACGCCGGAGGGCTGGATCGTCACCGGCTACCCCGTCGAGAGCCTCACCGACCCCGCCAACACCGCCTTCATCGCCGCCTACAAGGCGCGCTTCAACGAACTCCCCAAAATGGGCTCAGTGGTCGGCCACGCCCTGATTTCCTCCATCGTCGCCGGCATCGCCAAATCTGGCTCGGTGGATACCGAGAAGATGGCGGACGGGTTCGCCGGCGCCAGCTTCGACACCCCCTTCGGCAAGGCCGCCTGGCGCGCGCAGGACCATCAAGGCACGCTCGGCACCTATGTCGGCAAGACTGCGCTGAAGGACGGCAAGGGCGTGATGGTGAATTGGCGCTATGTCGATGGCGCGGCGGCGCTGCCCTCCGACGACGAGGTCAAGAAGATGCGGCCAGCGTAAGAAATCGCTTCTTTTTGAAAATGGAAGAAATGCAGCGCTCTCGCGGATCGAAGCCGATCCGCTGCCGCTCCCGTCGCCGCTCCGCAGCGCTGCGCGTCAGAAGTTTTTTGGTTCTTTTTTTCAAAAAAGAACCGCTTCCTTCCTAACTCATGCTCCTCGTCCAACTCCTCACCGGCCTCTCCAGCGCCGCGTCATTGTTCCTGGTCGCCGCCGGCCTGACGGTGATTTTCGGCGTCACCCGGGTGGTGAACTTCTCCCATGGCAGCCTCACCATGCTCGGCGCCTATATCGGCTGGAGCGTGCTGACGCGGCTGCCGCGCGGCCCGGAGTGGTTCGTGCTCGGCATCGTGCTCACGGGGCTCGCGACAGCTTCGATCGGCGTGATGCTGGAGACGCTGCTGCTCAGGCGGATCTACCGGGCGCCGGAACTGCTGCAATTGCTGTTCACCTTCGGCATCGTGCTGGTGGTGCAGGATGCGGCGCTGTGGCTCTGGGGCGCGAATGACCTGCCGCTCCCCCGCGCCCCGTGGCTGCGTGCCTTCGTGGTCATCGCGGGGGAGCGGGTGCCGCAATATGACCTCATCCTGATCGCGGTCGGTCCCCTGGTGCTGGGCGCGCTATGGCTGCTGTTCACCCGCACCCGCTGGGGCATCCTGGTCCGCGCCGCGACGCAGGACCGCGACATGGTGGCCGCCCTCGGGGTGGACCAGAAGCGGCTGTTCACCTCCGTGTTCGCGCTCGGCGCCGGGCTCGCCGGCATCGGGGGCGCGCTGGCGCTGCCGGATGCCTCGG
>CAIWAJ010000595.1:0-3275 GCA_903910565.1 uncultured Rhodospirillales bacterium | reverse complement strand
TCGCAACAAGTCTACTATTAGTTTTGGCGGCGGGGCGTTATATAAAAGTGATCTGCGTCAATTGGACAGCATTCGGCACGGCGTACGAGAAGATCCCATTGAAGCTGTTAATCCGGGGTGGATGGATTTGTATCCGGGGCTGTTGGGGGAGTGAGCTGGGGCGGCTTCTGAATTGCTTCGGCTTCGCCTCGCAAAGACGACGGTACGCGGATTATTGGAGCCTGATCGAAACGGATAAAAGTTTTTTGGTTCTTTTTTCCAAAAAAGAACCGCTTGCTTCCTGTCTGTTCCTTCGGCCTTGACATCGGCTGTGTATATTGCGCCGTCGCGGGGTGGAACCGTCGTCATCCGGAGATTCCACGTCGTCGGTCGGTGCGGTTGCCCTGGATTGCTTCGCTACGCTCGCAATGACGATGGGTGGTAGTTTTTTTTGGATTTCAACGGCCTGCGAGTAGTCTATCCCCCCGCCAAGCGCGGCAGGAGGAAAATTTCGGCGTCCGGCGGGAGTTCTTTGGACCAGGTGTCGCGGTAGATTACGCCGTCGATGGAGACGGCGATGCCGCGGTCGGCGAGGGGGGTGAAGCCGGGGTACCGGTCCGCCAGTTGGCGGAACAGGTCTCGGATGTCTTTGGCGTCGACGTCGATTTTCTCGGCGCCTCCGGTGGCGTCGCGCAGGGCGCCCCAGAGGGTGACTTCGACCATTGTTATCCCTTTTGCGCGTCCATGGCGGCGAGGATGCGTGGGGGGGACATGGGGATGTGGGTCATGCGGGCGCCGGTGGCGTTGGAGACGGCGTTGGCGATGGCGGCCAGCGGGGGGACGATGGAGGTCTCGCCGACGCCGCGGATGCCGTAGGGGTGGTTGGGGTTGGGGATTTCGAGGATTTTTGTGTCGATCATCGGCAGGTCGGAGCTGACGGGGACGCGGTAGTCGAGATAGCCGGGGTTCTGCAGGCGGCCGTCGGCGCCGTAGACGTATTCCTCGTTGAGCGCCCAGCCGATGCCTTGGGTGGCGCCGCCTTGGAGCTGGCCTTCGACGTAGGCGGGGTGGACGGCTTTGCCGGCGTCCTGGATGACGGTGTAGCGGATGATGCGGGAGAGGGCGGTTTCGGGGTCGACCTCGATGTCGCAGATATGGGTGGCGAAGGAGACGCCGGCGCCGTCGGCGACGAGTTCGCTGTGGCCGGCGATGGGGCCGCCGGTGGTGGAGGCCTTGGCGGCGATATCCTTGATGGAGAGGGGGGCGAGGTTGCCGTGGGTGTCGCCCTTGGCGACGGCGTGGCCGTTCTCCCAGGCGACGTTTTCGACGGGGATGTCCCACATCTTGGCGGCGCGGGCGCGCATGATGGTGATGGCGTTGCGGGCCGAGGAGATGGTGGCCATGGAGGAGGAGAAGGTGCCGCGGCTGCCGTCGGTCATGTCGTTATGGCCGAGGGAGGCGGTGTCGGCGACGATGGTGGTGACCTGGCCGTAGGGGATGCCGAGTTCCTCGGCGGCGACGAGGGAGAGGGAGGCGCGGGAGCCGCCGACATCGACGGTGCCGACGGCGAGGTTGACGGTGCCGTCGACGCCGATGTTGAGGCTGGTGCAGGTCTGGCCGCCGAAGTTGAACCAGAAGCCGCAGGCGAGGCCGCGGCCCTGGTTTTTGCCGAGGGGGGCGGACATGTGGGGGTGGTTTTTGGCGGCTTCGAGGGTGGGGCCGATGCCGATGGGGCCGTAGACCGGGCCGTAGGAGGCGCGGGTGCCTTGCTTGGCGGCGTTCTTGATCCGCATGTCGAGCGCATTGATGCCGAGTTGGGCGGCGATCTCGTCGATGACGCTTTCGACGGCGAAGGCGGCCATGGGGGCCGAGGGGGCGCGGTAGGCGGCGGTTTTGGGGCGGTTGACCAGGACCTCGTAGCCGATGGTGCGGACGTTTTCGAGGGCGTAGCAGGCGAAGGCGGTCATCGCGCCGAGTTCGGCCCAGGGACCGACATAGGGGCCGCAGGTGTAGCGGAGGTCGGCGGAGGCGGCGGTGATGGTGCCATCCTGCTTGACGCCGATTTTGACGTCGATCGAGGTGGCGCTGGTGGGGCCGGTGGCGCGGAAGACTTCCTCGCGGGAGAGGACGAGCTTCACCGGGCGGGCGGCCTTGCGGGAGAGGGCGAGAGCGACGGGTTCGGCCCAGATATGGGTTTTGCCGCCGAAGCCGCCGCCGATCTCGGAGGAGGTGACGCGCAGGCGCGAGACGTCGAGCCCGAGGAGTTCGGCGCATTGCTGGCGGAAGACGAAGTGGCCCTGGGTGCAGACCCAGAGCTCGGACGAGCCATCGGGGTTGACGTTGGCGAGGCAGGCGTGGGGCTCGATGTAGCCCTGGTGGGACTGCTCGGTTTTGAAGGAGCGGGAGATGACGAGGTCGGCGGCGGCGAATCCGGCCTCGACGTCGCCGTGGCCGTACTGGCAGCGGTTGGCGATGTTGGAGGGGGTGGTGGGCTTGGGGTCCATGCCGCCGGTGAAGGTGGTGGCGTGGAGGAGGGGGGCGTCGGGCTGCATGGCGGCGTCGACGTCGGTGACGTGGGGGAGGATTTCGTAGTCGACCTTGATGAGGTCGAGCGCGGCCTTGGCGGTGACGGCGTCGGTGGCGGCGACGGCGGCGACGGCGTGGCCGTCGTAGAAGACTTTGCCGCGGGCCATGCAGTTATCGAGCATGTCGTAGAGGCCGGACTTGCCGTTGGTGAGGTCGGGCAGGTCGGCGGCGGTGATGACGGCTTTGACGCCTGGGAGGAGCTCGGCCTGGGTGGTGTCGATGTGGCTGATGCGGGCGTGGGCGTGGGGGCTGCGGAGAATGGCGCCGACGAGTTGGCCGGCGACGTTGTAGTCGGCGCCGTAGCGGGCGCGGCCGGTGACTTTATCGACGCCGTCGGGGCGAAGGGGGCGGGTGCCGACGGAATTGAAGGTCCGGGCGGTGTAGGTTGGATCGAAACCCATGGTCATTCTCCCCTGGTGCGGTCATCTTTTTGCCCCGTTCGCTTCAAAACCCGAAATTAGGGTGTGAAGCAAGGCAGGCGGAAGTAAGCGCTTCTTTTTTGAAAAAAAGAAGCAAAAAACTTTTATCCTATTGGCTTGTGCGGCTGCCAATGATCCGAGCCCGGCACGGCAACGCGTGGGACAAAGTTTTTTTGGTTCTTTTTTTCCAAAAAAAGAACCGCTGGCTTATCTTCTGGTGAGCCACTTCTTGGCGATGCGGCAGGCGACGGTAAAAGCGGGATTGAAGACGTTTCCGACGTCGTAGCGGAC
>CAIWAJ010000594.1:0-5244 GCA_903910565.1 uncultured Rhodospirillales bacterium | reverse complement strand
CGACCTCGACCCCGCCAACATCACCACCTCGGCCACGCAATACGCCGCCGAAGCCGCCGAAGCCGCCGAAGCCGCCGAAGCCATCGCCGCCCGTTGGAAACAATCCCAGGCCGCCGAATAGCGGCTAGGACCCCAGCTTCTCCAGCAACGCCCCGTGCGCCTCGCGCACGAGATGCCGCCGGATCTTCTGCGTCGCCGTCATCAGCCCGTTCTCGATGGTGAACGGAGGAACCACGCCGTGCCGCCGGATGCGCTCGGTCACCGAGAGCCGCTTGTTCACGTCGTTGATCGCCGCCCCGACATCCGAGGCGTCGAACCCCTCCGCCGCAACCACCAGCGCCGTCAACCCCGAGCGCCCCTCGCCGAACACTACCGCCTGCATGATGGAGGGCTCCGCGATCAGCATCCCCTCGATCCGCGCCGGCGAGACGTTCTCGCCGCCCGACAGCACGATCATGTCCTTCTTGCGATCGGTGATCCGCAGATAATTGTCGCCGTCCATCATGCCGATATCCCCGGTATGCAGCCAGCCATCCCGGATCGCCTGCTCCGTCTCGTCCGGCCGCCCCCAATAGCCGTGCATCACCAGGTCGCCCCGCACCAGGATCTCCCCGTCCTCGGCGATTTTCAGCTCCACCCCTTCGAGCGGGGTGCCCACCGTCTCCACCCTGCAATCATTGGGCGGATTGGCGGAAATGACCGGTCCCGCCTCGGTCTGCCCATACCCCTGGATCACCAGGATGCCCATCGCCAGGAAAAACCGCCCCACCTCCGGCTCCAGCCGCGCGCCCCCCGACACCACCGTGATCAACCGCCCGCCGAACCGGTCCCGCACCTTCTGCCGCACCACCCGGTCTAGGATCGGGTCCAGCACCCGCTCCACCAGGCTCAACCGCTGCCGGTCCACCTTCTTGGCGCCGATCGACAGCGCCAGGTTGAACAACTTCTGCTTGGTCGGCGATTGCCGCGCCACCTGGCTCAACACCCGGCTGCGGATCACCTCCAGCACCCGGGGAACCATGGTCAACAGGGTCGGCCGGATCGCCAGCATATCGGCCGCCAGGTTCTCCACCCCGCGCGAATACACCACCTCGGTGCCGATCGAGAGGAACAGGAACTGCCCCGCCGTATGCTCGTAGCTGTGTGATAACGGGAGGAACGAGAGATAGGTCTCGCGATGCAGATTGAGCTGCAGGATCAGCAGATACGCCCCCTTGCAGTTCGACAGGATCGCCCGATGGGGAAGCATCACCCCCTTGGGCGACCCGCCGGTGCCGGAGGTGTAGATCAGACAGGCCAGTGAGGTGCCCGAGATCTCCGCCGCCTCCGCCGCGATATCGGCGAAATCCTGGGTATCCCCGATGAAGTCGTCCCACAGCGCGGTGGTCACCCCCGTCGCCTCGAATTTCTCCATGCTGATCAGCAGGTCAAGCGGGGCCGCCGCCGCCACCTTCAGCGCCAGGGCCGCCGTCGACACCACCGCCACCCGCGCCCCGCAATCGCCGATGATATGCCGGTGATCGTCGACGGTGTTGGTCGTGTAGGTCGGAACCGGAACCGCCCGGATCGCCATCAGCGCGGTTTCCAGGATCGGATATTCCGGCCGGTTCTCCGAGACGATCACCACCCGATCCCCCGCCGACACCCCCGCCGCCCGCAACCGCCGCGCCGCCGAGGCCGCCTGAACCGCGAACTGCCCCCAGGTGATCCCCTGCCATGCCCCGTCGCGAAAGCTGCGCAGCATCGGCAAATCTGCCCATTGCCGCGCGCGGTCGAACATCATCGTGGCGAGATTGGGCCAGTCCGGATAGGGCGCCGCCCCCTTCGCATGTGTCGCCACCTCGTCGCTCCCTCTCCGATCCCGCGCGTTTGTGTCGGGCGGTTTGAACTTCCTGCCGCATAGCCTACATCAAGCAGCATCGCCAGCATCACAGGGTACCCAGCATGAACGCCGAAACCGCCGCCCTCCCGCGCTGGGACCTCACCGACCTCTACCCCAGCCCCGACAGCCCCGAACTCGCCACCGCCCTTTATGCCGCCGAGCGCGACGCCGCCGCCTTCGCTCGCCACTACGAGGGCAAACTCGCCGGCCTCTCCGGCGCCGCGCTCGCCGACGCGATCGGCGCCTGTGAGCGCATCGAGGAGGTGCTGGGCCGGGTGATGTCCTACGCCCAGCTGCTGTTCAGCGGCGATTCGACGGATGCCGATATCGGCAAGTTCTACCAGTCGATGAACGAGCGGGTGACCGCGATCTCCAGCCACCTGATCTTCTTCACCCTCGAACTCAACCGCCTCGATGAAGCCGCCATCGAGGCCAAACTCGCCGACCCCAAGCTCGCCCGCTACCGCCCCTGGCTGCGCGACCTCCGGGTCTTCCGCCCGCACCAGCTCGACGACCAGCTCGAAAAGCTGCTGCACGAAAAGGAAGTCACCGGCCGCTCCGCCTGGTCCCGCCTGTTCGACGAAACCATCGCCGGCCTCCGGGTGACGATCGGGGACGAGCAACTCACCGTCTCCGCCGCCCTCAACCGCCTCTCCGACCGCGATCGCGCCGTCCGCGAGGCCGCCGGACGGGCGATCGGCGAGACGTTCGGCAAGAACATCCGCCTCTTCGCGCTGATCACCAACACGCTGGCCAAGGATAAGGAGATCATCGACGGCTGGCGCAAATACCCGACCCCCGCGAGCTACCGAAACCGCGCCAACATGGTGGAGGACGAGGTGGTCGCCGCCCTCGTCACCGCCGTCACGTCAGATTATGAGCGCCTCTCCCACCGCTACTACAAGATGAAGGCCAAGTGGCTCGGTCTCGAGAAACTCCAGCACTGGGACCGCAACGCGCCGCTCCCCGGTGACGCCGACGGGGACATCCCGTGGCCCGAGGCCGAACGCCGCGTGCTCGACGCCTACGCCGCCTTCTCGCCGGAGCTCGCCGCGATTGGCCGCCGCTTTTTCGACAACCCCTGGATCGACGCCACACTCCATCCCGGCAAGGCCGGCGGCGCCTTCGCCCACCCCACCGTGCCCTCCGTCCACCCCTATCTGTTGCTGAACTATCACGGCAAAACCCGCGATGTGATGACGCTGGCCCATGAGCTTGGCCATGGCGTGCATCAGGTTCTCGCCGCCGACCAGGGCTACCTGATGGCCGGCACCCCGCTGACGCTGGCCGAAACCGCCTCCGTCTTCGGCGAAATGCTGACCTTCCGCGCTTTGCTCGATGCCGAGACCGACCCGGCCAAGCGCCGCGTCATGCTAACCGGCAAGGTCGAGGACATGCTCAACACGGTGGTCCGCCAGATCGCCTTCTACCGCTTCGAAACCCTGCTCCACGAGGAGCGCGCCAAGGGCGAGCTGGTCGCCGAGCGGATCGGCGAGCTGTGGATGCAGGTGCAGACCGAGAGCCTCGGCCCGGCCTTCGATTTCACGCCGGAATACCGCGTCTTCTGGTCCTACGTGCCGCACTTCATCCATACGCCGTTCTACGTCTATGCCTATGCCTTCGGGGATTGCCTGGTGAACGCGCTCTACGGCGTGTTCCAATCCGGCCATCCCGGCTTCCAGCAGAAATACCTCGACATGCTCCGCGCCGGCGGCACCAAGCGCCACCAGGAACTCCTCGCCCCCTTCGGCCTCGACGCCACCGACCCCGCATTCTGGCGCAAGGGGCTCGACGTCATCTCAGGCTTCATCGACGAGCTGGAGGGCCACGAGTGAGTGACGACAAGTCGTCGTTCCTGGGCGAACTGCGACGCATGGCCCGCACCTCGGGCGCCGTCGGCGGGATCGCCGCGCGCGTGGTCGGCGAGCGTGCCTTCGGCATCAAGACCAACCGCGGGGACCACGCCGAAGACCTCAAGGTGATCCTCGGCGGCCTGAAAGGGCCGCTGATGAAGGTGGCGCAATTCCTCTCCACCGTGCCGGACGCGCTGCCGGCCGAATACGCCGTCGAACTCGCGCAGCTTCAGGCCAATGCGCCGGCGATGGGCTGGCCCTTCGTGCGCCGGCGGATGCAGGGGGAACTGGGAGCGGACTGGCAGAGCAAATTCGCCAAATTCGCCCACGAGGCCTCGGCCGCGGCTTCGCTCGGACAGGTGCATCGCGCCACCCTGCCTGACGGCACCGACGTCGCCTGCAAGCTGCAATACCCGGATATGGCGAGCACCATGGAGGCCGATCTCCGCCAACTCCGCCTCGCCATGGCCGTTTATCACCGCATGGACGGCGCCATCCAGCACGACGAGATCTATACCGAACTCGCCGAACGCCTGCGCGAGGAACTCGACTACCGCCGCGAGGCCGCCCAGATGCGGCTCTATCAGGCCATGCTCGCCGAAACCCCCGAGGTCCATATCCCAACGCCGATCGACGCCTATTCCACCGGCCGACTGCTCACCATGACCTGGCTCGATGGGCGCCCCCTCATGGCCCGCCTCGGCGAATCCCCCTCCCAGGAGGAACGCAACGCCATCGCGTCAGCCCTGTTCAAGGCCTGGTATGTGCCGTTCTACCGCTACGGCGTCATCCACGGCGATCCGCACATGGGCAACTACCAGGTGCGCCCGGATGGCTCCGTCAACCTGCTCGATTTCGGCGCCATCCGCGTCTTCCCCGCCAGCTTCGTCTCCGGCGTCATCGCCCTCTTCGAGGCGGTGCGCGACAATGACGACGCCCGTGCTCACGAAGCCTACAAAATCTGGGGTTTCACCGACCTCTCCGACGAGAAAATGGCCGTGCTCAACGAATGGGCCCGCTTCCTCTACGAACCCCTCACGCAAGACCGCGTCCGCCCCATCAGCGACTCCAACGATCCGCAATTCGGCCGCGCCGTCGCCCAACGCGTCCATGCCGGGCTGAAACGCACCGGAGGCGTCAAACCCCCCCGCGAATTCGTCCTCATGGACCGCAGCGCCATCGGCCTCGGTAGCGTCTTCCTCCGTCTCGGCGCCGAACTCAACTGGTCCCGCCTGTTCCACGACCTCATCGCCGACTTCAACCCCACCACCATCACCACCCGCCAACACGCCGCCCTCGCGGCTGCGGGGGTGCCGGGGTAGGAAGGAAGGCCAGGGGCTCTGCCCCTGGACCCCGCTGGGGGCTGAGCCCCCAGACCCGCAATCCGTTAAGCGGGTGTTGAATGCGAGAGGGGGCCTACTCGGTGATTGCAACCATCGGGTTGGCCCCCTCTCGCATTCAACACCTTTCCTTCAAAGGGGTTGAGGTCCAGGGGCTCGGCCCCTGGTG
>CAIWAJ010000593.1:0-1964 GCA_903910565.1 uncultured Rhodospirillales bacterium | reverse complement strand
TATAGCCTACACTCTTTCCCTACACGACGCTCTTCCGATCTGGGACATCCCCTCCTCGCTCGATCTCACCCAGATCTACAACGCCTCAGCCACGATCGACATCAACGCCCAGACCCTGCAAATCGCGGATTCCCCGACCAACTTCCTGCACGGATTCAGCGCGATCGCCGGCACCCCGCAATCCGACACCTTCATCGACGGCGCCGGAAACCAGACCTACGGTGTCGCCAACGCCGCCGGCGCCGCGCCCGACAGCATCACCTTCGCCGCCGGCCACGGCCACGACATCATCTACGGGGCCGATACCAGCGGCGTCGCGATCGACCTGCACGGTTTCGCCGGCCTGGCCTCCTACGCCGACGTGTTCAACAACGAGACCGTCGGTTCGGACTCCTACGGCGCCTACACCCAGATCGCCACGCCCGACGGCG
Organism: uncultured Rhodospirillales bacterium; assembly: GCA_903910565.1. GTDB lineage: Bacteria > Pseudomonadota > Alphaproteobacteria > Acetobacterales > Acetobacteraceae > CAIYPH01. Next base: position 1,533 of record CAIWAJ010000593.1, on the reverse strand, counting down.
GCTCGATCCGCCTCGAAGGCGTCGGAGCCCTGCAGTCCGGCTGGTTCAGCTTCACATGAACGCCGGCATCACCTCATGCCCGAACCGCCGCATCGAGGCGATATTGGCCGCATGGCTCATGTCGCCGAACCCGGTCTGACACAATATATGCCGCACCCCCGCGTCCCGCAGCTCCGCCACCTGCTCCCGCACCCGGGCCGCCGAGCCGTACAGCGATCCGGTCTCCAGCACATAGGGTAGGGCGTCGGCGTCGCTCACCCCCGGGTCCGTCCAGGGGTTCAGCATCGCCGGGTCGATGACGAAATCGGCGGGGTTGAGGTCGTGGCGGATATGCATCATATGCGCCCGCGTCCGCAGCAGCAGGGCGGACAACTCATCCTCCGCCTGCGCGTCGCTCCCGGCGACGTAGACGTTGCGCCACAGCGCCGCATCCGCCAGCAGCCTGGCCTGCGTCGCCGCGTCGTGCCCACCCTCGGCCAGCGCGGCCGCATACAGCGCCCAGCGCTCGCGCAGCCGCGGCACGCCGAGCCTTGCCGTCAGAATAGGAATGCCCTTGCGCCCACACTCCTGAAACGATGCCGGTGAAATCACGCTCCGCCACAACGGCGGGCCCGGCTGCTGAACCGGCTTCGGCCGCAACTCGGGGACATGAACGTTGAAGTATGTACCGTCATGCGTCAGCGGGCTCTCGGTCCAGATGCGCTGGAAAATCTCCAACGCCTCCTCCATCCGCGCCCGGCTGTCGCCGCTGCGCAATCCGTGCCCGACGAATTCGAACTCGTTATAAACCGTCCCCTTGCCGATCCCGGCATCCACCCGCCCCTTGCTGAGATTGTCGAGCAGCGCGAGTTGCACCGCGAGCCGCACGGGGTGATGGAACGGCATCTGCAACACCGCGAACCCGATCCGGATCCGCTCGGTCTTCATCGCCAGCGCGGCGGCGAACAGCAGCGCGTCGTTATAGACACTTTCACCGGTGAAATAATGCTCGGTCAGCCACACACTGGCGAATCCGAGCGCCTCGGCCTCCTGGGCCTGGGCGAGCTGCTGGTCGATCCGCGCCGCGTCCTCGTCGGGCGACGGCGAAAGTGCGAGGGTCAGCCAGCCGAATTTCATCTCTCGTCCCTCACCTCTGCCAGGCCCCGAGGGTTCCGCCGCCGCCGTGAAAAAGCAAGGCCGTATTTCGCCCCATGGTTGCCGCGACCGGCCGTTCATGGCCACATAGCGCCAGCAAATACAGGAGACCCCGACGATGGCCGACGATATGACCATGGACAAGATCCGCGCCTACCACGACGAGCTCACCGCCATCCGTCGCGACATCCACGCCCACCCCGAAATGGGCCTCGAGGAAACCCGCACCGCCGCCCTCGTCGCCGCCAAGCTGCGCGAATGGGGCGTCGAGGTCACCGAAAAGGTCGGCATCACCGGCGTTGTCGGCACCATCCGCGGCAAGCTCCCCGGCCAGCGCTCCATCGGCCTGCGCGCCGACATGGACGCGCTCGCCATCCATGAACAAACCGGCCTCGGCTA
>CAIWAJ010000592.1:0-14430 GCA_903910565.1 uncultured Rhodospirillales bacterium | reverse complement strand
GGCGGCGGCATAGGCACCCTGCCCGGCGGCGCCGGCGGCTTTGGCGGCGGCCATGGCGTGGGCGGCACCTCGCCCGGCGGCGGCGGCGGGCTCGGCGCCGGTGGTGCGGTCTTCATCGCGGCGGGCGGCAATTTTGTGTTCACCACCGGCACCATCTCCGGCGGCGGCGCCTATGACGGCGCCAGTGTCGGCACTACGGGCGGCCGTATGGGCTTCGGCTCCGGCATCTTCATGATGACCGCCCTCTACGACATCTACGGCAACCCCAAGACGACGGCCACCTTCGCCCCGCCGCCGGGCAGCCGGGTCGTCGTCAATGACGTCATCGCCGATGACGGCGGCGCCAGCGGCGTCACCGGCCATGGCCTCGGCGGCGCCGTGCTGATCCAGGGCGGCGGCACCACCGAGCTCAACGCCAACAACAACTATATCGGCGGCACCACCATCGACGGCGGAACCCTCGAACTCGCCAACCCGCTCGGCGCCAGCAGCGGCGCCATCGGCTTCACCACCCTGGCCGGGGCGCTGCAGATCGACGGCACCATCATGCCGGCCAACACCATCACCGGCTTCGGCCCCACCAGCCAGATCATCCTGCCCAACCTCACCCCGGCCGGCGGCGCGGCGACCATGGGCGCGCTTGGCCACCTCGCCATCCCCACCACCTCAGGCATCGAGACGCTCGATCTCGATCCGCTGCTGAGCTTCGTGCCGGCCCACTACACCCTCACCGCCGGCGGGCGGGGCGGCGCCGTGCTCACCAGCGATGCGGTCATGCCCGCCGGCATCGTCACCATCACCGGGTCGGGCGGCAGCCTGATCGGCATGCCGTTCGACGACAGCCAACGCGCCGCCCAGGCTCAGCTCTACGCCTCCCAGGCCGACACCGCCGTCAACAGCGGCACGGCGACCTCCTTCGTCCTCACCGGCGGCAGCCTGCCCGGCGTGGCGGCCGGCCATACGCTGGAACTCATCGACCACACCGGCCACACCACCCAGCTTCCCGACACCATCCCCGCCGTCCTGGTCAGCGATGCCCAAGTCGCCACCACCGTCACCGGCGGCGCCACCGGCGGTGACGCGGTGATCGCCGGGTCGGGCGGGATCAACTTCACCTCCGGCGCCGGCATCAACGCGGTGTTCGCCGGCGGCGGCAACAGCCAGGTGAGCGTCGCGGCCGGCATGGGCGGCGGCTATTTCTTCCTCGGCAACGGCAACAACACCGTCAACGCGATCGGCGGCAACAACCAGATCCAGACCGGCACCGGCAACAACGTCATCACGCTCGGCATCGGCACCAACTACCTCACCACCACCGGGTCCGACACCATCTATGCCGGCCCCGGTGACGCCAATATCTACGCCTACAACGCCATCCGCGACGTCATCCTGCTCGGCAGCGGGACCGCCGATGTGCGGCTCGGCGTCGCCGCCACCGTCGCCGGCGGCAGCGGCACCAGCTACATCGGCACCTATGGCAGCCTCAGCGCGGCCCTCTTCGTCGCCGGCAGCGGGGCGGCGTATTTCGCGGGGAATGGCACCGTCATTGGCGGCAGCGGCGCGCTGACGGTCAACAACGGCTACTACTACCCCTATTATTACGGCTACAATCCCGGCAACGGCGTCGTGCTGTTCGGCGGCAGCAGCACCAATAACCTCAACCTCGGCTACGGCAGCAATACCATCGTCGGCAACGCCGCCGGGGCCATGCAAATCAGCAACAGCAGCCCGAACGGCCTGCTCGCCTTCACCCGCGGCACCACCGTCATCGATGGCAGCGGCGTGGAAACCGTGGTCGGCATCGGCGGCGTCCTCACCGTCACCGGCGGCCAGGGCCTCTTCCTCGGCGCCCCCGGCGGCAACAACCACATCACCGCCGGCGGCAGCGCGACCATCTTCGGCGCCGGCGCCGGCGACGTGCTGGCCAGCACGGCGACCGACGCCAGCGCCCAGGTCCTCATCGCCGCCGGCGCCGGGGCGGAGACCATCTCGGGCGCCGGCGGCACCTCCGTCAACATTTTCCTTGCCGGCTCCGGGCCCGATTTCATCCAGGCCGGCAATTGGCTCACCACCATCCTCACCGGCACCGGCGCCGCGACGGTGGCGGGCGGCACCGGCCTGTCCCTGACCGCCTTCGTCAATGGCCAGCACCCCGACGTCGTCATGCAAGGCTACAACCCCGCGCGGGATTATCTGTCGCTCCTCAATTTCGGCACCGCCGAGGTGGCCAGCGCCCTGGCCGGCGCACACACCGTGGCGGGCTCCGAGGTGATGACCTTGTCGGACGGCACCCATATCACCTTCCAGGGTTTTACCGGCCTGACGGCGGCCAACTTCCTCCAGCCGGCTTTGACCTGAGGCAAGGGGAAGGAAGCGCTTCTTTTTTGGAAAAAAGAAGCAAAAAACTTTTATCCGTTTGCCGTGTGCCGCGGCGAGCCAGCTCGCGCGGGGCACACGGCCATTTGTGGGGTGAAAGAAAAAAGACGCATCCCACCAGAAAAATAGCCTTGACAATCATGATGACATCGACGATAGTGCGTGGACCCCAACAGGAGCCGCCACCGTGTCATCCACCCGTCCCGCATCACCCCAAAAGGCAGGCCTCTCGGCCGCCCTGGTGGTCGTGCGCCTGGTAATGGCACTGCTGGAGCGGCTCTTCGCCGATGCGGCCGACCTGCCGGAGAACCACCCCGACCGCCGCCTCCTCGCCCGTGCGCGCGCCGAACTCGCGCGCGCCGAAGCCCGGATTCTCGCCAATATCGCGATGTCCGACCGCGCCGCCGCCCGCGCCCCGAATCCGCCCCACGCCGCGCGCGCACCCCTCATCCAAACCGTCGCCACCCCCGCGCGCACAGCCACATGCCCGGCAGGCGCCATCCCCCGCATTGCGCGCGCGCCACCCATGGCCCACACCTCATCCGATCACCCCCTCATCGGCACGGAACCCCCGCTTCGGCGGTTGCTTTCGCGCGCCCATCGTCCGGCGGCCGCGATACCAAGGAAAGGAAGCGCTCCTTTTTTGAAAAAAAGGAGCAAAAAACTTTTCTCACTTTGCCGCTACCGCTCCCAACCATCCGCGACCCGTACGCCAACGGCATGGATGGAACAGAAAGTTTTTTTGGTTCTTTTTGTTCACAAAAAGAACACCCTTCCCCACCGCCGTCAGCAGGTCTGACCGGGATTACGGCGGCGAGCTTCCTGGAGGCAGCACGAAGCGCCGATACGCGGCCCCAAGCCCGATCAGGGTCAACCCCAGCCCAAGGAACGCCAGCACCCGCCACAACCCGCCGAGCCCGGCCATGTCGAGCAGGAACACCTTCGCCGCCGCCAACCCCACCACCGCCAACCCCGCCTGCCGCAGATCCCGCCGCCGCCGCCACATGCCGAACGCCAGCAACACCACGCCATAAGCCAGCCACCCGCCGGACCAGCTCCACATCTCCGCATCCGTAATCCCGCCACGGAACAGCCCGGGCGCGGTGGGATGGAACAGCAGCCGCACCTGCACGCCGATCCACACGAAGATCGCGACCACCGCGTAGAGCCCGAGCAACCGCCGCCCCGGCAGATCGGTCGGCGTGGTCGCCACAAGCAAGGCCGGCAGCAGATACGCCGCCGCCAGCGCCGCCGCACCGGCGGGCCGGCCGTCGAAGGCGGGGTTGCCGAGCAGCAGCAGGATGGCGATGAGCAGCGAAACCGCCCCCTCGATCCGCCAGGCCCAGACCAGCACCATCCGCCCGGTCCGTCGCGCCAAGGCGAGATGGATGCGCGCCTGGGTGGCGAGGAACAGCAGATTGAAGGCGCCCTCGCTGAAACTGCCCGGCCGCAGCAGCGCCCCCCCGGTGGCCGCGTGGCGGATTTCGAGCGCCACGAAAGCGGCCAGCAATGTCACTGCGCCGCCTTCCAACACCTGCACCAGCAGGTCATCGCCCCGCCGCCGGAACATCACCCCCGCCGCCGCGAAAGCCGCCGCCGGGAGCGCATAGGCCGCGATCAGCCCGTTCAAGACCGGCATGGTGCCGAAGGGGTAGAACAACACGTTGAAGTTGGGGATCAACCGCAACAGCACCAGCCCCGCCACCCCCAGCGCCACCCGACGCAGTGCCGCGAGATCCGTCCGCGCCTCGATCACCGCCAGCGCCGGCAGGAAGGCGGCGAGCGCCAGCGTGAGCCAATGGTCATGCAGCACCATCGCGCAGGCCAGCGCCAACGCCCCCGCCGCCCCCGCCGCATGGGCCCCAGCGCGTCGAAGGTCACCCTCGCGCACCGCAAGATGGGTGGTGAACACCAGCCCACCCGCCAGCACCAACCCGCCGGCCCCCCAGACGGCATCGGCCTGAAACCGCGCCACCCGCGCATACGCCACCGCCATCGCCACCACCGGAACCCCCGCCGTCAACGCCGCCCAGACGATCGGCCGGGCCGCCCGGCGTTCCAGCACCCGGCCCGCCGCGGCATTGAGGCCGGCGAGGATCACCGCCGTCAGGAGGAAGGGGATGATCGCCTCTGGCGCCCAGTCGCCGGGCAGCCAGGCCCGCGCGATGCCCTCCACCGTCACCGCCTCGCCGGTCGGCTGCCAGGCCGGCAAACGCCACACCAGCAGACTCAGCACCCCGAGCCCCGCAGCCAGCCAGGGCAGCCGGTCCAGCCGCGCATCGCGCGCGCCCACCCACATCGTCACCGGGCCGAGCAGGAACAGCCCGGCCTGGAACGGGGTCTCGGGCCGGATCGCAAACAGGCCCAGCAGCGCTACCCCGAGCGCCGCCGGAGGAAGCCACGCCATCGCCCGCCCCCGCCCGCTCGCCAGGGCGGCTTCGGGAAGCAGCGCGAGGTTCAACCCAACCGCCGCGGGGACGAACAAGCCGATCGCCCAGGCATCGTGCCCCCCCGGCCGCAGCCCCGCCGCGAACAGCACCCATACCGCCCCCCCGGCCGATGCGGCCCACCCAAGCCAGGTCCAGGCGGTCCAGCGCATCACCGCCAGGCAGGCGGCGGTGACCACGAGCAGATAGAAGAACAGCAGCGCGACCGACGGCTCCGTCGACGCCACCAGCGCGGGTGTAGCGAAGGCGCCCGCGAGCCCGATCGCCGCTGCCAGTTGCCCGAACCGCAGCGACACCACGAGCCCCGCCATCGCCGCCAGCGCCATCAGCACGAAGCCCACCGCCGGTGGGACCAGCCCATAGAAACCCGCCACCCCATAGGCCGCCGCGAACAGCATCGCCGCCCCACCGGCGGCCAGCGCCGCCGGCGCCTGGTCCGGCCCGAACCGTCCCGCCAGCACCGGCGGCGGGCGGCGCCGCAGCCCTTCCGCGCCCGCCAGCAGCGCAAAGCCGAGCATAGCCGCGCCAAAACACCGCCCCGCCGGCCCCAGCAAACCCTGCTCGGCGGCGTAGCGCACCAGGAACACCCCGGCGAGCAGCAGCGCGATGGCGCCCAGCCACACCCCCCAGCGCTGGGTGAGCAGTACTTCGAGATCGGGCCGGACGGTTTCGCGCACCGGCTCGGGCGCCGGTTCCGCCGGCGCCGCGGGTGGTGCGGACCAAGGCGAGGCCGGTGGCGCCACCGGTTCGGCACTGGGCGCCGCCGCCGAGAGCCCGGCCAGTCGCGCCCGCAGTGCCGCGATCTCCTTCAATGCCCTGTTGGCGCGGTAGAATCCGACGATCCCGAGTACCCAGCCGCCAAGCAGGATCAGCCAGGTCGAACCGAGTTGCATCATCCGCCACACCCGCTGAATCATTGCCGTATCGAGGTCGCATGCCAGCCACGGCGTCAAGGGATTTGCCCTCAACCGCCGCCGGGGCTATATCGCGCCCCGCGCCGGCACCCCTGGAGGCCGGCGTTTACCGTTTTAGGAGCGAACCATGGCCAATTTCGTGACCATCGAGGCCGAGGCGCGCGAGCGTGCAGGTAAGGGGGCAGCACGCGCGACTCGCCGGCAGGGCAAGGTGCCCGCCGTGATCTATGGTGCCAAGCAGGCACCCACCCTTATTGCGCTCGACCCGCGCACCGTGCTGCGGGAGATCCACCACAGCGGCTGGCGCTCGCGGCTGTACGAAATCAACGTCGGCGGCGAGAACATCCGCGCGCTGTTCCGTGACGTGCAGTTCCACCCCGTCACCGACCAGCCCGAGCATGTGGACTTTCAGCGCCTCGCCGCCGGCGAGCGTATCCGCGTCGCAGTGGCGGTGATCTTCCATAACGAGACCACCTCGATCGGCCTCAAGCGCGGCGGCGTGCTCAACGTGGTGCGCCACTCCGTTGAATGCCTGTGCGACCCCGAGAACGTGCCGGCGCATTTCGACGCCGACCTCGCGGCGCTCGACATCAACGACAACGTGCGCTGGTCGAACCTCAAGGGCACCGACGGCATCCGCCCGACGATTGGCGAGCGTGACTTCGTGATCGCCACCATCGCGCCGCCGACCAAGAGCGCCGAAGCCCCGGCCGAAGCCGCCGCCGCTGGTGGCAGCAAGGCCCCTGCCAAGGCAGCGCCGAAGAAGAAGTAAGGCAGGAAGGCGGTTCTTTTTTGAAAAAAAGAACCAAAAAACTTTTATCCGTTTGGCTGCGGAGCTTCCCCGGGCAACCGTGAGCCAGACGGATAGAAAAGTTTTTGCTTCTTTTTCCAAAAAGCAGCGCTTCCTTACTACCCCGCTGGAGACCAGCCATGCTGCTATGGGTCGGACTTGGCAATCCCGAGCCGCAGATGGCGCGGCAGCGGCACAATATTGGCTTCATGGCGCTCGACGTCATTGCCGCCACCCATCGCTTTGGGCCCTGGCGCCCTCGCTTCAAGGGCCTCGTTTCCGAGGGGGTGGTCGGCGGAGTGAAGGTGATGGGCCTCAAGCCGCTGACCTATATGAACGACAGCGGTACCTCCGTGCAGGCGGCGGCCGCCTTCTTCAAACTGGCCCCGGAGGCGATTACCGCCTTCCATGACGAGCTCGATCTCGCGCCCGGCAAGGTCCGGGTGAAGAAGGGCGGGGGCGCGGCCGGGCATAACGGGTTGCGCAGCATGGACCGCCATCTCGGCACGCAAGACTACTGGCGCGTCCGGCTTGGCATCGGCCATCCCGGCGACAAGGCGCGGGTGACCGGGCACGTGTTGGGGGATTTCGCCAAGGTGGACCGCGACTGGCTGGTCGCCTTGCTCGATGCGGTAGCCGGCGCCGCACCGCTGCTGGCGGGCGGCAAGCCCGAGGATTTCATGACGCGCGTCGCGCTGCTCACACAGGATGTCAAATAGATGGGTTTCAACTGCGGCATCGTCGGCCTGCCCAATGTCGGCAAGTCCACCCTGTTCAACGCGCTGACCGCGACCGTCGAGGCGCAGGCGGCGAATTACCCGTTCTGCACCATCGAGCCCAATGTCGGCCGCGTCGCGGTGCCGGACCCGCGGCTCGACATGCTGACCAAGATCGGCCGCAGCCAGAAAACGGTGCCGACCAGCCTGGAATTCGTCGACATCGCCGGCCTGGTGCGCGGCGCCTCGAAAGGGGAGGGGCTCGGCAACCAGTTCCTCGCCAATATCCGCGAGGTCGATGCCATCGTCCACGTGCTGCGCTGCTTCGAGGACAGCGACGTGACGCATGTCGAGGGCAGCGTCGACCCGATCCGCGACGCCGAAACGGTCGAGACCGAGCTGATGCTGGCCGATCTCGACAGCCTGGAGAAGCGGCTCTACGCGGCGCAGAAGAAGGCGCGTGGCGGCGACAAGGAGAGTATCGCCCAGGTCGCGCTGATGGAGCCCATCGTCGCTGCCCTGCAGGAGGGCCGCCCCGCCCGCACCGCCATTCCCGCGGGGGAGGCGGAGGCGGTGCGCCGGCTGCAACTGCTGACCAGCAAGCCCGTCCTCTATGTCTGCAACGTCGAGGAAGGCGCGGCCGCCACCGGCAACGCATTCTCCGCCCGCGTCGCCGCCCGTGCGGCGGAGGAGGGCGCGCAATACGTGGTGGTCTCCGCCGCCATCGAGGCCGAGGTGGCGCAGCTGCCGGCTGAGGACCGCGCCGAATTCCTCGAGGGCCTCGGCCTCGCCGATAGCGGGCTCGATCGGGTGATCCGCGCCGGCTACGCCCTGCTCGGCCTGGTCACCTACTTCACCTGCGGCCCGAAAGAGGCGCGGGCCTGGACCATCATCAAGGGCACCAAGGCGCCGCAGGCCGCCGCGGTGATCCACAACGATTTCGAGCGTGGCTTCATCGCCTGCGAAACCATCGCCTATGACGACTACGTCGCCTTCAAGGGCGAGGTCGGCGCCAAGGAGGCGGGGAAAATGCGGGTCGAGGGGAAGGAATACGTCGTGCGTGACGGCGACGTGCTGCTGTTCCGCTTCAACGTCTAGCGCTTCGGCCGCTCAGGCGCGGATGGACGTGCCCGCCGGACGGCGGGTGCGGGCGGCCCGAGCAGGTGTTGGCATGATACATGCGCCGGGATCTCGTTGCCGTCTGATCGGCTGTTGCTCTCATGATCCAATTTTTCAACGCGAGAAGGCTATTCAGACGGAGATGCCAAATCTACGCATGGCAGGTTGTGAAAAAAGTGAAATGAGAGCCGGCGTGTAGGGGGTGTTTTTAATATAAAATAACTTTATGCGGGATGGTCGCGGTGCTAGGTCCAGCGATATGCTTTAGCGGCGTTCCGTCGAAGGATAATTTCTTTATGTCTGTCACCTATTCGAATCCACCGATGCACAGGCACATTGTACTGGTCGAGGACGACGAAGATTACGCTGGCTCGATCAGCGAATTTCTTACTTTGAACGGCATGAACGTCACCGTTCGGTCGTCATCCGACGGATTGGCGGATCTGGTGAATGATCGACGGCCGGAGGTTGTCATCCTCGACCAGTTCATCGGAGGCTCCGACATGCTGGGCCGGGTGCGGGGATTGCGAAATGCCTTCGACGGGCCGATCGTCATGCTGTCGGGCAACACGGATCCCGCCGCTCGCGTTGACTCCCTCGACCTCGGGGCTGACGACTACATCTCCAAGATCGCGTCGCCGCGCGAGATACTCGCCCGAATCCGCGCGATGATGCGCCGCGGCGGGCTGACCGCCGGGACGTTGCCCGCCACCTCCGCTGCGCCTGTTGCTGAGGGCGAGTTGACGCTGGACGGCTGGACCATGAACGACAGGACCCACATGCTGCGCTCCCCCAACGGGGATGTCGGCTTTTTGACGCGGCAGGAAACAGCGGTTGCCGCTCTGCTGTTTGCCAGCCCCGGCACAATCATCTCGCGCGAGACCCTCCTCTCCGGCGTGGCGAAAATCGTGCGGCGGGATGGCAGGCGTGTCGACAATCTCATTTGCCGCATTCGTGGCCGGATCCGCGATCTCGGCGGCGAGCCCAGCATCAGCATGGAGCGCGGCCTCGGCTATACTCTCCATGCCATTATGATGACGAAGTCTCGAGAGCCCTTTTGATGGTACGGGCTCAGCCCGCGAAATTGGATAGTATACCCAGTGCGCTGGTCGTCGACGATGATGTTGACGTGGCGGAAGCCATCGCCGATTTCCTTGCCCAGGTCGGCATCAGGGCAGCGGTCGCGTGCGACCCGACCCACGTGCTGCCGCGGCTCCTGGCAGAGCCTGGCATCACCGTGATGGTGACGGATTTGCGGATGCCACGCATCGATGGAATTCACCTCGGCGCCATGGTTGCCGAAGCCACCGTCGCCACGCCGGTCGAGGCCATTCTGATCACGGCCAATGGTGATCCGGCCGCCGCCTTCACCGCCGGGCGTGGCCCGTTCTTCGGCTTTCTGGCCAAGCCGTTCGACCCGCATCGCCTGGCCGAGATGGTCGCCATGGCCGATTCCAGCGCGCGCCAGCGAAGGAGCAGCCTTGCGCCCCGTCCTGCACCGCAACTCGCGGGCATCGAGGCCGGGGCTGTGATGGCGATGACCATGCGCAAGGTCATCGGTCAGACCCATTACATCGATCGACATGTCGCCGAAGAGGTCTGCACCTCACGCCGGATGTCGAGCGATCCGATTGGAGTGGTCGCCGCGCTAGACGTGCTGGTTTCGTCGGCTCTGACAATCGCCGCGCCGTGCGAAGTCGTCCGCTTCACCGCGGAAGCTGCTCCCGGCGGCGATGACGCGAAGATGATCGCTTTTCGAGTGCGGGTTCGCGTGCCGGCGACGCCCGCGCAACCCGGGCTGGCCGAGGTGATGGCCGCCATCGGACACCTCGCCAGCCACCCCGGCATCGGAATCCGGGCACTGACATTCGGCATTACCGCTGATGGCATGTTCGAGGCGGACTTAGTTGCCATTTAGTCTGCCGCAGCAACGCGCTTCCCGTCTTTTCCACCGCCGCATCGGCCTCGTCGCCGCTGCCGTGGTTTTTGCCGCCGGAATCTTGACGTCGATCCAGGGCGACTCCCTGATGCGCCACACGGCCGGTGATTTTGCCCGGCGCAGGGCGAGCGAGGTGGCCACGGCGGCGGCGGTCAAACTGGCGGCCGATGTGGAGGCGCAGCTGCAGCGCTACAATGCGCTGCATAGCCTGGCCAACGTGATCGCACTCACGGAGATGGTCGGCGGCGCGTCGCGCTTTGGGGCGTTTGCCGAACAGCGGCTCAGCGATGTGGTCGCACGCGACAATCCTGACGTCCGCCAGGTCGCCATCGCCGACACACGGAGCCGGGTCGTCTGGTCAACCATTGGCGGCAGGCCGACGGGTATCGTGGATTTATCCGACCGCCCGCATATCCGCGCCATTCTGGTCGACGGTCAGCAGGAGTTCCTCGGCGCGCCTGTCGTTGGCCGCGTCTCCAACCAGCGCACCGTGCAGTTCTCCCATCGGCTGGCCGGCCCGCAGGGCGAGACGATTGGCGCCAGCGTGGTCTCGATTGACCCCGCAGGAATCGGGCGCGGCGCGCAAGCCGAGCTGGGCGGGCTCGACTGGGCCTTGACCCAACGTGACGGAACCTACATCCAGGGCGCCACCAGCGCCGCAACCGCATCCACGCCAGCCTCCCCCGGTGACGAGCGTCTGTCGCCATGGGTAACGCGATGGGTCCAGCCGCTCAACCTCGCCGTCACCGTCACCGTGCCGGTCGCCCTGGTCGCGGGCTGGGAGCAGGCGGAGCATCAGAGGCTGCGCTGGGTGGTCCTGCCGATGGTGGCGGGGGGAACCCTGCTGCTGCTTGCTGGCATCGCCGTGGTGGAGTTCTGGCATTATCGCGTCCGCAAGCGGGACGATCAGGAACGCCGCGACGTCGAATCCGCCCTCGTCAAGCAGATCACCGACGCCTTGCCGGATATGATCGTGCTGTGGTCGCTCGACGCGCACGGCGAATGGGGCGCCGAATTCGTCTCCAAGGCGAGCCAGTCGCTCCTTGGCATGCCGCCCGCCGATCTGATCGGTGGCGCGCGATGGTTGATCGTCCATCCCGATGACGAGGCGCGGGTGGATGCCCGCTTCGCCGCTCTGGTCGCCGGCTCGCCGGTCGCCCCCATTGAGTACCGCCTGCTTGGGGCGGATATGCGGTGGATCTGGGTTGAGGTGATGACCCGGGCATTCTCCATGGACGATGGCGGGGCTGGCCCGCGCCGGTTCCTCTCGGCCTTCCGCGACATCAGCGAACGGCGGCGTCTGCTGGAGGAACTCGAACAAACCCGGCGCCGGATCGCCGTGCTGGTGGAGAACAGCCCCGGCGTCTTCTACGAAAGAACGCTACGGACGGGCGCCAATGGCGAGTCCATCCTCGCCCTTACGTATATCTCGCCCAACATCAAGCGCTTGACGGGCTATTCCGCGGAGGAATTCCTGGTGCTTGGGCATATCGCTCCGATCATCGGCGATGACAATGCAAGCCGGCGCCAAGCCTACTTCCAGACGGTGATCGAGGCTGGGAGCGGGACCGATGAATTTGAGATCATCACGCGCGACGGCAAGCGCGGGCGCGCCCGCTCACGCGACCTCTTCACCCTCGCCGATGATCAATGCGGCGTCGTCACCGGCTACGCGTGGGACGTCACGCGCGAGGACGAATTGGAGCGGGAGCTTCAGCAAGCCGCCAAGCTTGCCTTCCTCGGTGAAATGGCGGCCGGCTTGGCCCATGAGATGAACCAGCCGTTGGCCGCGATATCCATGCAGGCCGCCATGATCGAGATGCTACTGCCCGACGGGGCCGAGATGGATCCGGCCAAAAGTGCTGCGCTCTCGGGCAGGATCGCTAAAATCACCGCGCTCGTGGAGCGTGCCGCGGGCGTCATCGAGCGTGTTCGCCGCTTCGCGCGCAACGACGCCCTCACGGTGGCACCGTTCCAGCCCGATGACGGGATTGTCGACGCCATCGACATGCTGCGCGTCAAGCTGCGCAACGCGGAGGTGACGGTCGATTATCAGCCGAGCCAGCGCACCGCGCTCGGCGATGCCGGCGGGTTCAGCCAGGTGATCGCCAATCTGCTGGCCAATGCCGCGGACGCCTATGCCAACGTTACCGGCGATAGGCCCCGCATCGTCAGCGTGGAAACCACCGAGGTAGCGGGCAAACTGTGCATCGCCGTGGCCGACCACGCCGGCGGGATCAGCGATGTCGTGATCCATCGGCTGTTCGAGCCCTTCGTGACAACCAAGAAGGTTGCCTCGGGAACCGGTCTCGGGCTCTCCATCTGCCATCGTATCATGCAGGAGATGGGCGGCAGCCTGACCGGCGCGAACCATGGCGATGGTGCACGCTTCCTGGTGTCGCTGCCATTGGCGCCGCCTGAGCCGTCTCCCTGAGGGAGTGGCAGCGGCGGGGAAGCGGCAGCGTCTCCAGCCGTCCTGGGAGCGTGCGCCGACGGCATGGCGCGGAATAGTGCGCTTTTTTGGTTTTTTGTTTTCGAAACTAAATACCCTTCCTCCCGCCCACCATACCCCTCTGGCTCTGTGTCATTGCGTGCCACTTTAGCAGGCCGGCGGTGCCGTCTGATCGGCTGTTGCTCTCGTGCCGGGTGATACAATTCGGTTCGCTGCTTTGCCTTGCAAACGGAATGTCCCCCGGGATACCGCCGGTCCGTCACAAAAATCGTTGAATATCGCAAACAGATGACAATCGTTGCTCCGTTGCCGCGCGTATTCGACCTGACCGACCGCCACGTCTGGGTGGCTGGTCATGCCGGCATGGTCGGCCAGGCGATGATGCGCCGGCTGGCCTCAAGCTCTGCGAGGCTACCGCAAGCAATATGGCTGTGACTTCATCAGCGCCATGCCGACCAATGTCTACGGCATCGGCGATAATTTCGACCAGCGCGGTGGCCATGTGCTGCCCGCCCTCATGGGAAGGCTCGATGCGGCGCGCGAGGCCGGTGCGGCTGAGGTGGAGATCTGGGGCAGCGGGCGGCCGCGCCGCGAATTTCTCTTCGTCGATGACCTTGCAGACGCCCTCGTTCATCTGCTGCTCCACTATGCCGGCGATCGGCACATCAATATTGGCACCGGTGAGGATGTCAGCATCGCCGAACTCGCCGCCATGCTGGCTGCCGAGACCGGGTATCGTGGCGCCTGCGTGTTCGATCCGAGCGCGCCTGATGGCACTCCGCGCAAGTTGCTCGGCGTCAGCCGGCTGCATGCGCTCGGCTGGCGCCACCGCACGGGGCCTGGCCGAGGGAATCCGCGCCACCTACCGGTGGTTCCGTGCCCAGCGGGAGAGTGGCGCTGTCTTGCGGGGGCTTCCCGCTACCTGATCGCCTCCAGATTGAGGCTGACCGGCCGCCCCGCCCGAAACGCTCCAGCGCATGGCGGGCATGGATCGTCTCGATCGCACCCTCGATATGATTCAACCGCTGCGATCGTGCGGCCAGGTCTGGTCCATCGTCAGCGCCGCGAGCCCAGCGATACGGCCTACCGGCCGGGCGGGGATCCCTACCACTGTCGTGAACGGCGCGACATCATCGAGCACGATCGAGCCAGCGCCGACCTTCGCCCCCTCGCCGACCTCGATATTGCCCAGGATCTTTGCCCCCGCCCCGATCAGCACGCCTCGGCGGATCTTCGGGTGCCGGTCCCCGCCCGCCTTGCCGGTTCCGCCCAGCGTCACCTCATGCAGCATCGAGACGTCATCCTCGATCACCGCGGTCTCGCCGACCACAACACCGGTGCCATGGTCGATCATGATGCCGCGGCCGATGCGGGCGGCGGGGTGGAAATCGGCGTTGAACACCTCGGAGATGCGGCTCTGCATGTGCCGCGCCAGATGGATGCGCCCGCCCTTCCACAGCCAGTGGCTGACGCGATGGGCCTGAAGCGCTTGAAATCCCTTGAAGTAGAGGAAGGGGGTCAGCAGGTCCTCGCAGGAGGGGTCGCGGTCGCGGATGGCGAGCAGGTCGGCGGCGGTGGCGGCGACGATATCGGGCTCATCCTCATAGGCATCGCTGATCAGGCCCGCGAGCGTCATGCGGTCGATCCCGTCGTCATGCAGCTTGCGGGCGAGCATGC
>CAIWAJ010000591.1:0-6908 GCA_903910565.1 uncultured Rhodospirillales bacterium | reverse complement strand
GAACGGAGAGAAAAGTTTTTTTGGTTCTTTTTGTTCACAAAAAGAACACCCTCCCTCCCCCTTCCGGCTGCCATGACATGAGCACCCTAGACGACCCGATCGCCGATCCCCCGCCGGCCCCGCCGCCAGCGCCAGGCCCCAGCCTGCCCGGCCTGCCCGAGCTTGCCGGCGCCCTCCGCACCCCCGCCCTCCTGCTCGCCGCCGGGCTGGCCGCCCTCGGCATCGCCTTCAGCACCGAGGCCGCCTCGGCCTGGCTGATCTGGACCACCTCCACCGCCTATAGCCATTGCCTGTTCGTGCTCCCCATCGTGCTCTATCTGTTGTGGGAGCGCCGCGCCGAGATCCTCGCCGAGCCCGTGGTGCCGCTGCCGCTCGCCGGCCTGCTCGCCTTGCCGGTCGGCGCCGCCTGGCTGGTCGCCGAACGCCTCGGCATCATGGAGGGCCGCCAGCTCATGGCGATCACCATGGTCGAGGTGCTGTTCCTCGCCGTGCTCGGCTGGCGCATGGCGCTCGCTGCCTCCGGTGGCCTGCTCTATTTGTATTTCCTCGTTCCCTTCGGCGCCTTCATCACCCCGATGCTGCAGGACTGGACCACCGCGTTCATCGCCTTCGGCCTCGATGCGCTGGCCATCCCGCACACCATGGATGGCTACCAGATCGAAATTCCCGAGGGCCGCTTTTTCGTCGCCGAGGCCTGCGCCGGCTTGCGCTTCCTCATCGCCTCCATCGCCTTCGGCGTGCTCTACGCCCAGCTGATGTATCGCGGACCCGTCCGCCGCGCCGCCTTTATCGTCGCCTCCATTGTCGTCCCCATCCTGGCCAACTGGCTGCGCGCGCTCGGCATCGTCGTGCTCGGCCACCTCATCGGCAACGCCCAGGCCGCCGCGGCCGATCATCTCATCTACGGCTGGGTATTCTTCTCCGCCGTCACCCTGCTGCTGATCATCGCCGGCATGCCCTTCCGGCAGGATTTCCCGGATGTCCCCGCCCCCAGCCCGGCGCCCGCCCCGCCGCCGCGCCGCCTGGTCCAGTCCGCCGGCCTCGCCGCGCTCCTGGCACTGATCGCCCCCGCCATCGCCGCCGGCTTTGACCGCGCCGCCCGCATCCCCCTCCCCGCGCCGGACCTCGCCTGGTCGATGCCGCCTGGCTGCATCCCCGCCAAACCCACGGCCAGCACCGACCCCGGCTTGCGCACCACCCTGGTGTCCTGCTCGCTCGGAGACCTCGCGGCCTCGGTGCAACTCTTCTCCCCCCGCAGCACCTGGTCCGCCATCGGCGCCGCCCGCGTCGGCTACACCCGGGAAGTCGCCGCCGAGGATGTCACCTCCGACACCGTCGGCATGCCCTCCGGTACCTGGCGCTATACGCTCGCCACCGGCAAGGACATCGGCTCCGTCATCACCGCCACCATGCTCTGGACCGCCGGCGCCCCCGCCACCGGCGGCCTCGGCCAGCGCCTCGCTTTGGCGCGCGCCAGTCTTTTCGGCGGCACCTCCCCCGCCATCCTCCTCGCCGTCACCCTGCGCTCCGGCAACGCCAACCTCACCGCCGACGAGGAACGCCGGGCGCGTATTTTCCTCGAAACCTTCCTTGGGGCGCAGTCCAAATTGCCTGCGGAGATGGCGCGGTTGTCACGGGGGAAGTAAGGAAGCGCTTCTTTTTTGAAAAAAAGAAGCAAAAAACTTTTATTCACTTGCTGTGTACCACTCCGAACCATCCCGCTTGTGTACGCCAACGGCATGGAACGGAGAGAAAAGTTTTTTTGGTTCTTTTTGTTCACAAAAAGAACACCCTTTCCAATCCGCACTGCACCGGATCGACCATCCCGCAAAAAAATCGAGGGAATCAGAAAATTTCCCTTGCAAGTCGATAACTTCGATGTTATCAAGACCGCCATGAACCTCAACCCCCTCCCCACCGGCGCCCAGGAGACCGCACGCCGGTACTGCGCCGTTTTGGCGGAGCTTCTGCGTGACCCCCGCGAAGCCCTCATCGAGCGGCTGTTCGCCATGCTGATGACCCTGATCACCGACCTCCTCGCCGCCCTCGCGGCCGCTCCGGCGACGCACTCCAACGCGCCCGACGCCCCCATTGTCCCCGCCGCCACGGCGTCCCCGCGCGCCCGCCGCCCGCGCTCCGTCCGTCGCTCGTACTCCGTGCCGGCGATGCGCCACACCATCACGGTCGCCGCCAAACCCGCCCGCACGCCGGCCGATCGCGGCACGTGCGCGCCCGCCCGTCCGGTGGATTGCCCCCTGCCCGCCCCCGCCTTCAGCGCCGAACGCCCGCCCATTTTTCAAAACCGTCGAGTCCAAGACGGATTACGCACGCCGTTAATGTTACGATATCGTAAATATCAGCCAAACACCTGCCCGAACGCATCGCGCAGCGCGGCATGCGCGGCCCGATGCCGCGCCAGAAATGCCGCCCGTGCCGCCGCCGCCATTTTTTTTCGCCGGGCCGCGTCATCCACCAACCCCCGCAGCAGCCCGCCAAGCGCCGCCATGTCACCGGCCGGATAGACATGCCCCGTCAACCCATCGGCAACGTAGCGCCGCACCTCCCCCAGATCGGCCGCCACCACCACCGCCCCCGCCCCCATCATCCCCGCCAGCAGCCCCGGCGCGGCACTGCCAAGTGCCGCGATCTCGGGCGCCACCGGCGGCATCCCCTCGCCATGCAACACCCCGCGCTCCGCCCCCTCGACCGCCAGCGGCACCACCCCGCCCCCGTAGACGATGGCCGGCAGCGCGGGGGTGGCGATGAAGGGCGGCGAGAGCCAGTGGTCCGCAAGAAACGCGACATCCCCCGGCGGCGCGGCGAAGCGTGCGCCAAGCTGCCGCGCCGTGTCAGCCGCTTGGGCATCGCCGGCGGCGCCCAGGAGAAAATCCGGCCGGAACCCGGCCACCAGCCGGCGGAACTGCCACTGCGCCATCACCGCCAGCCCACCCTTGGGCAAGGTCGTGCGAAACACCTGATGGCCCTGTCGCAACAGCGCCGTCTGCAACGCGTCATCCTCCACACAGAGCAGGATGCGCGCCATCAATACCCCATCCGGTGCCGCAGCCTGCCGAGCCCATGCCGCACCAGTTGCGCCGCCCCCGCCGGCCGCCATGGATTGGCCAACAACAGCCCGATCCGCTGCGCCCGCCTAGTGGTCCAGGATTTCTTGTACGGGTCGTCGCCCCGCCCGAAATCCAGCTCCTCCACCCGCTCCTCATCGAGCAGATGCCGCAGCATATGCGCCGTCAGCACCGTCCCCGGGGAGGCCGACTTCAACGTCTCGTCATGCGCAAGCTTGGTCACCATCGCCCGCCCATTGGCGACGATCCAGATCTGCGCCGCCACCACCCGCCCGCCATCGCGCAACAGCCCAAGCCGCAGCACCCCTTCCGCCGCCGCGCGCCGCATCATCGTCGCGTTGAAACGGGGGAACGGCTCCGGGACTTTCCAGCTCAGCGCATAGACCTCCTCATAACCCGCCAGCCCGGCCTCGAGCCCCGCGTCGGTTGCGATCTCGAACGACATTCCGGTATTGCGCCGCATCTTGCGCCGGACGGTCTCACGCAGCACGCCGGGCCGGCCGGCCAGATAGGCGGCCCAGTCGAGCCCGCCGACCGGTTCGGACCAGTCGCCGTAATTGTCGAACCGCAAGGCCCACATGCCACCCTGCCGCAACCCGGCCTCGAACGCCGCCAGCCAGTCCGCCGCCGCATCGATCCCTTCGAGCCGGCACAACGCCTCCCGCCGCAACCGCCTCGCCACCGCCGCCGCCGCCGCCGTGATCTCAGCCTGACTCAAGCCTGCCCTGAACAACGGACGAAACAGACACGTATAAGGCCCGCTCAGCCCCGCCACCTCGCCATCGCGCCCCCGATACAGCGCCAGCAGCAGCACCGGCTGGCCATGATCGCGCACGATCAGGAATTCCGGCCGGGCCCCCGCGGGCAATCCGGCCTCGATCATCGTCTCCCACCACCATGGGGCGAGAAAAAAACTCTCGGCCTGCCCGGCTTCCAGCAGTTCCGCGCAACTGCGCCGTACCGCCGCGAAAGCGGTTTCGACCACGACATCCATTCAGGACCGCACCATGTACCAGATACACCCGATCCACTCATGAACCGCGTAGTAGCTTCGCGTCCACGCCGAGACCCGCGGGACGAATTCACTGCCGTCGAAATCGATCCCGCCCTCGAAGCGCGACGCCATCGGGACCGCGTCGATCCCGAAATGCCGGAACGCGATCAACGCCCGCTTCATGTGCCAGGCATTGGTCACCACATAGACACGCCCGATCCCCGCCGCCCGCAGGATCTCCGCGCTAAAAGCCGCGTTCTGCCAGGTATCGGCCGATCGGGTTTCCAGCCACCCCGGGGTAACGCCGAAATCCTCGCTCAGCACCTTGCCCATCCGCACCGCAAGCGTCGGCTCGCCCGGCGACACTTCACCGCCGCTCAGCAGAACCGGCAGCGAGGTCCGCTTGGCCAGTTGCGCCCCAGCATGGAGCCGCTCGAGCGTCATATTGCCGATCCCCTCGGGATCCAGCACCCCGCCGGGCCCGGCCCCGCCGGCATCGGCGCTCAACACCACGATCGCCCCGGGCTTCCCCCCGGTCATCGCCGCGGTATCCTCGCGGGGAATCCCGGATTGCAACGTCGCGATCAGCGTCAACGCGACCACGGGGAGGCTCAGCAGCAACAGCGCCATAAGGGCCAGCCCGGTGATCCACCGGCCGAACCCCGGCCACCACCGCCCAAGCAGCATTCCGCCAAGCGCCGCACAGACCAGGTTCACAGGCGGAATCAGGAGAGCCGTCGGCAAGGCGCTGAGCGACACGTCGATCCTCGATGGCATGGCCGGGATGGCCGCGATGCAGTGGTAATGCCCGAGATCGCGCCGCCTGAACACCCTTGCCGTGGTCGATTGACACCGGGCCGCCACTGCGCCTTTGTCCCGCAATGATCACCGTGACGCTGACCGCGCCGCCCGATTTCGACTCGCTTGGCGCGGAATGGCGCCGGGTGGAAGCGATGTCGGATGGCTCGTTCTTCACTTCCTGGAGCTGGACCGGCTGCGAGGCGGCAAGCCGCTTCCCCGACCCTTTGCTCCTGCGCGCCGAGACCGCCGGACGGACCATCGCCCTGGCCTTGTTCAACCGCACCCGCTCGCCGTTCGGCGATACGCTTTGGCTCGGTGAGTCCGGCGATCCCGCGCTTGATACCGTCTTCATCGAGCACAATGCCCCGCTGATTACCCGCGACGCCCCGCCGGAGACCGCCACTCTGCTGTTCGAAGCAATGCGCCGCGGCGGTTTCGCCCGCCGGGTCGTGCTGAGCGGGATTGGCGACGCGCTTGCCGGCCGCGCCTTGCCTTTGCGCGGGACTATCCGCCGCCAGCATGATCGCCCGGCCCCCTATGCCGGTTTCACCGTTCTGCGCGATGCGGGCCAGGACTACGACTCTGGCCTCAGCTTCAATACCCGCTACCAGCTCCGCCGCTCGCTTCGCCGCTACGCCGAGCGAGGGCCGGTCACCATCACCCCCGCGGCAGATGCCGCGGAAGCCGTCGAATTTCTGGATGCCATGGGGCGCCTGCACCAGGCCACATGGGAGGGCCGGGGAGCGCCGGGGGCTTTCGCCAACCCGTTTTTTCGCCGCTTCCATGCCGAATTGCTGGCCCGCGCCGTTCCGCGTGGCGAGGCCGAAATGCTGCGGATTGCGGCGGGGGATGAGGTGCTTGGCTATCTCTACAACTTCCTTTGGCAGGGCTGGTCGCTGTCCTACCAAAGCGGTTTCGCCTATCCCGGTGACGACAACCACCGCAAGCCGGGCCTCACCTGCCACCATCTCGCAATCCAGCGCCATTTTGCCGCCGGCGGGGCGGGATATGATTTTCTGGCCGGCGCCGCGCGCTACAAGACGAGCCTCGCGAATGGTCAACGGACGTTGTACTGGCTGGAGACCGGCCCGATCTGGCGGCGCGGCGCAATAGCGGACAAGATTCAGGTTCTGCGCCAGCGTTGGTCGAATACACGAAAAAATGACGATAGATCATCGGGAGTCAACGAGGATTGATCACGCTGTGTTAAGAAGTTTATGTAATGCTGATGCTGTCCGAAGTCACGGAGCGTTTTGCAATGCCGACGATTCGCCTTTCCCCCGTCGATACTTCAACCTTGCCGCGGCAAAGGCTGCGCCCGGTGCCGCGTGCCACGCAGTGGCACTATCGGGCCGCCGTGCCGTTCATCATTCTGCTGTCCGTCGCCCTGTGGGCGGTGGTCTGGGAAAGCGCTGCCTATACCGCCGCCGTCATTTTGAGATGACCCTGGGGGGCGGCCTGTGAGCCGCCCTGCCAGCATACGCCAGGCTGCGATCCTGGCAGGTGGTCTCGGTACCCGCCTCGGGGCCCTCACCGCCACCACGCCGAAGCCCGTTCTCCCCGTCGCCGGACGGCCATTTCTCGCCTGGCTGATCCGTGAGCTTTCCCGTTATGGCGTGGAGGAGATCCTACTCCTCTGTGGCCATTTGTCCGATCGGCTGCGCGACGAGGTGGCCGCCTTCAATGCCGATCTCCCTCGCCCCCTCGTCATCCGCTTTTCCGAGGAGCCAGCCCCTGCTGGTACCGGAGGGGCGCTGCTCCACGCCGCGGCCCTGCTCGATGAGCGCTTTCTGCTCTGCAACGGGGACAGCATTTTTGCCTGCAACCTCGCCGAGCTCCTCGCCGACGCCGCCCGCGATGCGCCGGACGTGCATGGCCGCATCGTCACCCGTCGCGTGCCGGACGCCTCGCGCGCCGGGCTGGTGGAGACCGCGGGGGACCGGATCACCCGCTTCCATGAGCGCCCGCCGGAAGGCGTGACCGAGGGAACCATCAACGCCGGAATCTATGTGTTCGATCGTCGCATTCTG
>CAIWAJ010000590.1:0-10327 GCA_903910565.1 uncultured Rhodospirillales bacterium | reverse complement strand
GCAAGTGCCGTCGGGGCGAAAGAAACATGTGGAATCGCAGCCCCCACTTTGGATTCTTTTCAGAATCCCGGACAGATGATTGCGATTCTTTTATTGCGCGACGGTTCAATGGAAAATGAGGGGAGGCTTGAGCCTGGGGACGCCCGAACGCTGGTCAGCAAAGACCGACAAGATTTTCATCCGCGAGCTTTGGTAGTCGCCAATGGTCTTCCGTCGTGCGTCGACGCAGCACACGCTCTGCGACGACGCCAAGGCGTTCAACGCCGAGGCGCACCGACGTGTGAAAGTCTATCTCGATAATTATGGTTTCGTGTCCGAGGGTGACCGCATCCTGATCCTCGGCGAAGATGAGAATGGTAAAACCGACGACCTGACTGGCATCCTGGTCAAGGCCGGCAACAGGTTCTCGAAGATCAACGGCGAGTATGACAGCACAATGACCGCTCGCCTGCTTGCACCGCAACCGAAGAGCGACGACCAGGATGAGGAAGATCTGCGATCGAAGAATCATTCGAGCACCGTGCTGAACTTTTCGCTCTCCGGCGATGGGCTTCAGGATGCTTGCCGCTTCCTGAGCGGCGGCGACGCTGAGGTGGCGATCTGGGAACGCCTCTGGAAGAAATACTCCGATCACGCGGACTGGTTCGAATACGACATTCTTCAGGCACCCCACCACTGCTCCTGGCACTCGCTGTCCTATGATAGTTGGAGCACATGGGGCGAGAAGGCTGAGGTCCGCGAAGACGCTCGCAAGGCGCTCTCCCAGGCACGGCGCGGCGCCATGGTTGTTGCCAGCAGCAAGCCAATCAAGGACGACGATAGCGATCCGCCATGCATCCGTGCCAAGCGGGAATACGCGGCAATCGTGAAGGACGCCGACGGTTCCTTCAAATGCGTTGGGGAATACCCATCGGCCAAGAACCCGGACGTGATGGAGTTCGAGGTCGGACGTCATGGTCCGCGTCTGACCAGTAAGGCGATGAAGGCAGCGGCTATTATCGGCGCCGGCTCGGTCGGAAGACAGCCGCTGGCTCACGGGTGAACCGTGGCTGGCCGGGATGACATGATCGCACGAACCCTCCGGATTATCCGTGAGCATCCAAGTGTTGTCTCGGTCCAACCAGACATCCCTGATGGTTCGACCGGAGCCTGGGTTGCTGATATCGAGATGAGCGTCAGCCTGCCCAACGCATGGATGGCCGATGGACAAAGCCCTGCCGGGGTTCGTGCTATTGAGCCAGTGAGACTACGTTTCCCGCCGACATTCCCGCTGCGGCCGCCGGCGATCCAACTCCGCCCTGATTTCAACCGCAGCCTTGCCCATGTGCAGCCGGGTAATCCGGTGCTTCCACCAGAGCCGTGCATCGTCGATGGAAGTCTGGCGGAACTGCTGCATGAGCAAGGCCTGCCGGGTATTCTCAATCAGTTGTCACATTGGTTGGACAACGCTGCGCTCGATCGTCTCATTGATCCCGCGCAGGGATGGGAGCCGGTTCGGCGGGACGACCTGCCAGGCTTCGTCGTGGCGGACGCCACCTACCTTCGGGGGCTTGTTTCGCGCGATGCCGGCGCGGCCGTATTCGGGTTCGAATATCTGTTGCTGTCCGAAGAAGGCGGGGACGCTCCTTATATTCACGGTGAAATCGGCAAAACTCAGCTCAGGCTGAATCGCGGCAATGCTGCGAATATGTTCGGCGATCGCTCGTCGCGCGACATTCGGGTGGGGCAGTCTGTTGCGATCGTCGCTTGGCCAAGCCGTCTTCCGTCGGGTGAGTTGGTCATCGCGAACCGCTACCAACCGGAAACCGTGACTGATCTGGCTGGGTTGAAAGCACGCGCGTCGGCGTATGGTTGTGCCGGTTCGCTGACCGAAAAACTGAACTGGCTTAAGACCTGTCTGTCGAGCAGCACCTATAAATGGACGGTCCCGCTGGCCATTGTCCTGTGCGTTCGCCGCCCATATCCGCTCATCGGCACCGATAGCGTGATCGAACTCTGCCCTTACATCATCAACGTCGCACCGCCGAGGTTTGCACTTGGTGACCGGACACCGGTAGTCCCGGTTGGACATCGGCATGCGGTGACAGTGCCGCTGCTGCGGCGAATGTCGGGGGACACCGAAACCGAGGCGCGGCGTAGTTGGATTCTGGCGGGATGCGGCAGTCTGGGTTCCAAGATAGCCTTGCATCTGGCGCGTGCGGGCCGCGCTCCCGAGACGCTTATCGACCGTGGACATCTAAGCCCTCATAACGCCGCACGGCACGGTCTGATCCCTGACGCGAGAGCAAGCCATCTCCAATGGGTTTCGGGCAAGGCGCAGGCGCTGGCTGACGCCATCGAAGGTCTCGGTCAGACATCGGCGGCAGAAATTCGGGATGTGATCAGCGTCAGCCGAAGCAGCGAACTTGCCAGGAAAATCCTGCCGAAAAAGTCCTGGGCATTACTGAATACCACCGCTTCATTGACTGTCCGTGAAGCGCTCGGGTCTATTCCCAAGGAGATCGAGATTCCACGGGTGATCGAAACCTCGCTCTTTGCGAATGGCCGCTTGGGGTTTCTCTCCGTCG
The DNA here is from genome assembly GCA_903910565.1 of uncultured Rhodospirillales bacterium. GTDB lineage: Bacteria > Pseudomonadota > Alphaproteobacteria > Acetobacterales > Acetobacteraceae > CAIYPH01. The sequence continues at coordinate 7,760 of CAIWAJ010000590.1, read as the reverse complement.
AAGGGCCGGGGCACAATCCGAATACACTTGACCTGGTGGCCGAAGCTTATGCGGTCGCGCGCGCCGATGATCGCTTGCTGGTAGCGCTGTACGGCACCGGGGCCTCGATCTCCCGACGCACGATCGGGGAAGGATGTGGATCAGCGACGATGGCCATGACCGACGCACGGATTTCGATGTTCGCGGCCCCGATGGCGGAGGCCATCCAGCGGATGCAGACAACGTCACTTCCGGAAGATGGCGGACGCCTCCTGATCGGCGACGTGGCTGATGATGGGCTCGGCATGTGCTGGTCGGATCATCATGTGCCGCCGGTGCTGATGGTCGAAACGGATCAGCCGGATGGATGGACAGTCCGCATGGCTGATCGCGCCGCACGACTGATCGCCGAAGATGTCGGGAGATGGCCGAACGTTGAGACGGGCGGAATCCTGATGGGGCGGATTTCGGAGGCGGCGCGGACCTTTTACGTCATCGATGTTCTGCCGGCACCGGCCGACAGTGCACGATCACCACATGAGTTTGTGCTGGGAACGCAGGGAGCACGCAAGGCAATTGGGGCCTATGCCGAGTCCTGCAACTATAGCCTGTTCTGCCTCGGCACTTGGCATAGCCACCTGTCCGCTTCCGGCCCGTCTGCAACGGATCGCGTGACGGCTGATGCTGTCGCTTTGGCTCGCCTCGCACCGTCGATACTTCTGATTCACACGCCAACCGGCTACCGGGCACTTGTCGCCGACGCTGCTGAAGCGGTGGCCGACCCAAGTGAGGATATTTGAAAACCGAAGCTCTTATCCGCGATCGTTATAATCGAGAAGCTCGTCTGGCACCGGCATTGCTGGTCGCCTTGCCGGCCGTAATAGTGCTGTTCGGCTGGTTCCCCGAGCTTCGTTCTATGGGGCCGGCACTCGTCTCCCTGCTGGGCTTTTGCGGCGGTGTGGTGTGGCTTTCCCATCTCGCACGCGATCGGGGAAAACAATCGAGCCGCAGTTGTTCGCTGCCCGGGACGGCATGCCGTCAACGGCGATGCTGCGGCACCGAGACACCCGCCTGCCCGCACCTCTGAAGGCGCGCTATAAGGCGTGTTTGCATCGCCATCTTCCGGATTTGGTCTTTCCTTCGGTCGAAGAAGAAACGCAGAATACCATCGCTGCGGATGAGATTTACGAGGCCGCTGGAGCTTGGCTCCTGACGCAAACGCGCAACGGAAAGCGCTTCTGGTTGTTGTTCGAAGAGAATGTGAATTTTGGATTCCGTCGGAATTTTCGCGGCATGAAGCCAGTCGCTCTCGTTGTCAGCACAGCCAGTTTTGTATTCAGCCTTGGCGTGGCCTGGGCTCGCTATAAGCGTGTTGGAGACATGCCGCCCCTTGAAGCCAATATCGCGACGGGATTGGTCGCCGTTTACATCCTGTTCGTGGTCGTTCGGGCCAACAGCGCCTGGGTTCGCATTCCAGCCGAAGCGCTTGGGCGCCAGCTCCTCGCCACCTGCGATTCATTACCCGCGAAGGCAGCGCGAGGCCGGAAGACCCGGACGGGTGATGCGGCGACACCTTCGTCCCCCACGGGATGAATTTTCTCAACCAAAAAGATGGCTGTGATTTGCGCAGTGCACCCAGATAGACGACTGCTTCAGTCTACGCTTGAGTCCTTCCCGGCACCAGAAATCACCCTAGGCGGGGACAATTGGGGCAACGTGATCTGGTCCGAATTTTGTATACATATTTCGGACAGGAAGGAGGCAGGAGCGAGGGCATTCAAGCAAGTTCAATAACTTGCCTAATGCATTGATAGTATTATTGATTCTCTAACGAAGGTGTCGTATGTTGTCAGGCATGAGAAGCGCACGGCAAAAACCGTAAGGCTGGAGGAAAGGCTGGACAAGCGCATCGCGCGCAAACGCGGTGACGTGTTCCTGCGCACTGATTTCGACGACCTCGGCGGCTACGATCAGGTCGGCCGCGCGCTGCGCGGTCTTGTGCGCAAAGGGCGGCTGCTGAAAGCCGGATACGGCATCTACACCCGTGCGAGGCCGTCTTCCATTGATGGTCAGCCAACCCCGACCAAAGGTTTGCGCGAACTGGCGACCGAGGTGCTTGGCAGGCTCGGCATCGAGACGGCGCCGACGCGCATGGAGCAAGCCTACAATGCCGGCCAGACAACCCAGGTACCAACCGGCCGCGTGATTGGCGTGAGCAGTCGTGTCCGTCGTCAAATCGTCTACAATGGTCTCCCGCTACGGTACGAACGTGCTCGACCCAAATCTCGTTAGAGAGGTCACCTTACCGACGTTGCCGATCTAGATGCTGGGCATTGTACGGGAGTTGGTCTCGGCCATAAGCCAAGGTCGCCGATGACCGGCATGGCCATAATCCGATTGACATTGGGCGGAAATAGTATATCATATATGCTGTTATTCGCATTTAAGTGGATTTCAGACATACAGCAATGAACATACAAGCGCCTCTTTCGACCATGCCGAAGGGCCGCACGCAACTCAGCCAAGTGCTGAGAGGCGCAGGAGAAGTTGTGTCTGTGGATGATGTCAGCGGAATTCTTAGCATTGAGCGGCAAGCGGCTGCAAAGCTGCTCGCCCGTTGGAACGATCAAGGCTGGATCAGACGGCTGCGGCGCGGGTTCTATGCGCCCGTGCCCATTTCGGCGCTTGGTCAGGAACAGGTCCTCGAAGACCCGTGGGTGATCGTGCCGGAGTTGTTTGGTCCGGCCTGCATCGGCGGCTGGAGCGCTGCCGAACATTGGGGACTGACGGAACAACTGTTCCGTGAGATCTGCGTGCTGACTGCGCGCCCGATTCGGGAAAAGGAACAGACGATCGAAGGTATCCCGTTCGTGCTGAAGCATGTCCGGGCGGAGACGTTGTTCGGCATGCGCCCGGTCTGGCGCGGGTCAGTCAGGATCGACGTGACCAGCCCGGCCAAAACCATCATCGACATGCTGGACGATCCGGCGATCGGCGGCGGCATCCGGCATGTTGCAGAATGCCTCGTGGGCTATTTCGAGCGCGATGATGGGTCTGGGAAAGAGCTTCTCGGTATCGCCGACCAACTCGACAATCGCGCCGTGTTCAAGCGACTCGGCTTCCTTGCCGAACGATTGCCGAGGCAACAGGACTTAGCAGCTGCATGTCGCAAGCGTTTGTCCCGAGGCACGGCGAAACTCGATCCATCGGCGCCGTGTCCACGTCTGGTTACACGATGGCGGCTGTGGGTTCCGCCGTCCTGGTCGCCGGAGCCGGCATGATCGATCGCGCGGAAATTCTCAGACTCGCCAGCGAACTCGGTCTTCAACCTCGTGTGGTCGAAAAGGACTACGTGCTCGGCTGGGTGCTCGCCGGCATCGCGCGCGATGAAGAATTGTCACGCGCCTGGCTGTTCAAGGGGGGCACCTGCCTGAAAAAATGTTTCTTCGAAACCTATCGGTTTTCCGAAGACCTCGATTTCACCGTCGTCGAACCAGCGCAATTGGATCGGGACTTCTTGATCTCACGATTTAAGGCGCTCGCGATCTGGCTGCACGACATGACGGGTATCGAGTTGCCGGCTGAACTGCTGCGCTTTGATGTCTATGATCTCAAGACAGGCGGCAGGGCCGGAGAAGGGCGCGTCGCCTATCGCGGCCCGATTGCACCACGCGGCGGTGATCTACCGCGCATCAAGCTGGACCTCACGGCGGATGAGCATGTCGTGCTGCCGTCGGTCATCCGATCTGTCACGCATTCCTACACCGACGCCCCGGCAGACGGCATCACGGCGCGCTGCTACGCTTTCGAGGAACTATTCGGCGAAAAGGTGCGTGCTCTCGCGCAGCGCGCCCGGCCGCGTGACCTCTATGACGTAATCAACCTCTTCAGGCACGGTGATTTCCGCAACGCCTCGGCCGTGATCCGCGACATCGTCACGCAAAAATGCGGCTTCAAGAAAATCCCTTTCCCGACCTTCGAGGCTTTGGCTCCGGCGCATCCCGAGCTGGTCGGCGAGTGGGGCAACATGCTTGGCCATCAGCTCCCCTTGCTGCCCACGGTCGAAATGTTCTGGGACGCACTGCCGGAATTCTTCCACTGGCTGAGTGGCACCGTTGTCCTACCGCTGCTGCCCTCGCATCCGATCGGCGTCAACGGCACGGTGTTGCGCGGCCCGGCGGGTGCAATCCGCATCCCCGGCCGAAGCACACCTTTTATCGAAGTGATCCGCTTCGCGGCCTCCAACCATCTGCTGATCGATCTCGACTACCGCGATGAAGAGGGGAACCGGAGAACTCGGCCGATCGAGCCTTATTCGCTGCGGCGGACCGCGGACGGCAACATCATCCTGTGTGCCGTGAATGCTGAAAAACAGGAAAGCCGCTCCTACCGTGTCGAACGCATCCAGGGTGCGACCATCCTCAACCGCAGCTTCACGCCGAAATTTCAAATCGAATTGACGCCATCGGGGCCGCTTGTCGCTCCCGACACCGTGCGGGGCAGTGACAACCCGTGGCGGCAAGCGCCGGCCACGCGCCGAAGCACCGGCAGCACATGGCCGAAGACGACCTATCTGTATCGCTGCCCCGTTTGCCGCAAGCGCTTCGAACGCACGACGCACGATGCAACCTTGCGGGCGCATAAGAACCCATCGGGCTACCCCTGCGGCGGACGGCACGGAATCTATGAGGGAACGAAGTGAATGAACTTTAGATGCTGGTAAAGTTCCACTCTGCCTCCAACATCAGGTTTTCCGAATGCATTATTAGGCTATCGGCCATAGCCTATCAGGTCGGGCGCTTCCCAATTTTCCTTGCCCGTAATGCCGAGATGATCTCGGCTGTCAGAGCACCGTTGGGTTCGCGCAACGTGTCGGCCGGTTTACCCGGTGGGTCAACCGCCTCGGCGCGCAATGTACCTGGAGCGCCCCCATCGACTCTATCAATCACAGCCAGAGCAGCACGTCGATCCAACAGACCATTGCTGGCGTCCCGCTGGCTCACGGACGAAAGGATGCATGTGATGCAGGCCGTACGGCACTTCTGGTTGTGTCGTTCTGATCGCCACAACACCTGACGGGTCGCGGCCAGCCATTCTCGGTCGCGCCTAAACAGTTCGGCCATGTGTCCGCCCCCGTGCCCCGTCGCATCGAAAACACGAACCACCCAATCCTCAGGATTAAGTGCCACTCGGATCTCGCGCTGATCGAGTTCCAGAACCTCGGCTGCACCCTGGGCAAGTGCATGGCCGAGCGTCACAAGTGCCGTCCTATCCATTCCTGTGATGTCGACAAACTCGAAACGTACCAAATCGGTGAACTGCTGGGCCGCGAAGGTGACGTTCCGCAGCGGCGCAGCTCTCGCGGCGCCTCCGCCACACTTCCCGCCCCGCGAGCGGTAGAGCGGAATATGGTCACCAAACGCCGACGGAAGGTCCAAAGCCCCAGAGGCTTCCGGCGCAGTCTCCGAATCGGCGAACCCACAAGATGGACAAAGCGCAAACCCGCACTGCTTTGCGCCAGAATTTATCGCCAGCAGTTCTACGTTCTCATGAAACTCGGCAGTAAGTCCGAAGAACTCTCCGAAATTAGTACGTGACTGTATCCTCGTGTTCTGGACGTGGTTAATGAACATATCTGGTATTCCGACTGGACTTCCCCGCTCGCGATGCCAAGAGGGCGGCTCGGAAGCGGCGGTCGCGTAGCCGTAGCGTGGAACCAGGAGCCTTTCCGGCTTTTGCTGCAACATTGGCGCGGAGCAACCGTCCACGCCGCACGCCCCGTGCTGCTGCTCGATTACCTTGAGGCACTTCGAGTGACCATTCTCGCATTTGTAACGCCACAACGTGACGCCCACCATATCTTCCCCGTTTTCGCCCCATGCCTTTTGGACGCCGCGCGAGCGAACGAACTGCCCACCGACGATGATCGTGGAACCAGGCACATACTCAGTGACTGCCTGAGCGCCATCCCGCTGTAGTTTGAAACGCGAGGGCGCCTTGCGGTCGGCGTTGACCAACAACGAATTCAAGCCGATGGGGAACCCATACCGAGGCAAGAATTTTCTGTTGCCAAGTTCCTCGACCACTGTTGCGCTGCGCAATTCATGGGCCTGCCGTGCAAGCGCGTTCATTCGGGCTCGCTGCCCTGCCCTATCCTGGCTGGCCTGCTCACGCCACGCCCGCACGACTCGGTCATAGTCATCGCGCCATTCGCCGATGGCTTCCTGAAACCTGCCACACACTCCGCCAATGAAAGCAGGCCAGTCAGCAACTCGGTGCGCGAAACCGGTGCCCGCGGCAAGTGCCACAGCTCGGGCACGCACCTCGCCGCCTACGCTGGCGAGGTGTTCGAGGTAGAGTAAGAACTCGGCCGAGAGGTCGGGTTCGAATTCGGCACGCCACCACATTTCCGGCCGACGCACATTCTGCTGAATCGGAGTGGGCTGCCGTAGGTCTGCTGCGCCAACGCGGTCTGCGTCGAGGTAGTCCAGATTTGGCACCCCACAGAAAACGCCGATGTGGCCGAATGCGTCCATCGCGCCCGACCGCGCACCCAGCGGACGAATCGTTTGGAAGAAATCGCCGAGCAGCATGGCTTGCAGGTGCCTGAGTGCAATGCCTTCACGCTCCAGCATGACGTTGGCCCGCCGAAGATCACGTCGGAAGAACGATGCAAAGTCGTCAAATGCAGCCTGATCGTAGGGACGCCTGCGCGCAAAAGTGCAGACGATGGAGGCGCCGTCCGTCCGGCGTCCCGCGCGCCCGCCACGCTGGAGATAATTGGCGAGGCCCGGTGGCATGTTCGCCATAAACGCACCGGACAGACCGCCGATATCAATGCCGACCTCCATAGTGGTCGTGGCGCTGAGAACGTTACGGGCACCCATGGCAAACAATTCTTGTAATCGCCGGTTTTCGTCTGACGCAAGTTGGGCGGAATGTTCGTCAGCCCAAAGCCCCAGACGGAGCGCCCCGTCATCGCGATACGCGCGGCGGGCCCGTGAGACTCTCGGGTGTGTATCAAGGCGCTCCGCTGTGATCGGCGCGAGGCCACCCTGCGAACCTTTGATCGGAGCGCATCCGAGCACGACACGTGGCCAGACCGCCCCGGTGCTCGGACAAAGAAACGCCTGCCTCGGTGGCCTGAGTCCCAACTCGAAGAATAGGATGCGAAAGGCCTCTACCGAGCTGGCAGCAGCCGTCTGGCGGTCGGCGACCTCAAGCCACCCAAGAGTGCGATCCTTGGCAGCCGCAAGTAACTGGTCGAAGGCAGCAGTTAACACAGGTGTGGTCAGCGCCTCTGCGACACCTTTCGCACACCCAGCCGCCACCAACACTGAGGCCACGAACTGCTTGCGCCGCGTCGGTCTGGTCCCTACGGGCAAGAACCGAACCAACGTCCGCGGCCGGTCCGCGCGGTCCGCAAGCGACATCCAACGACCGATTGGATATGACGCTGCCGATCTATCTTTCTCAGGGTCGCTCAGGGTAACGCAGTAGTCCATGCGCACTGTATCGCACAGAGCCGCCAGCAACTCCGGCCACGTTTGCATCAGGCGCGCACGCGACTCCTCATCGGGCATGCGCCCAGCAATGGCGGCCGGGAACATCATCCCGTCCAATCCGGGATAGACGATCTCCACTAGCAGCCTGTCGGACTCGGGTTTTCATTTGAATTGGAGAATTTCGATGGAACCAGACTAACTGGCGCGACGGTTTGCCCATGCCTCGCCGGTTGGGTTCCACCCCTCTGCCGTAACGGCCGATTTCGCTCCACGGGG
>CAIWAJ010000589.1:0-2373 GCA_903910565.1 uncultured Rhodospirillales bacterium | reverse complement strand
GGAGCGCATCGGCCCCGTCTGGGGCATCGGGGCCGATGGCGAGCTTTCCAACATGTACAAACGCACGCCGCAGCAGGGCCTGTGGTTCATCGCCGGCGGCCTGGCGCAATGCCGCATCAACTCGAAATACTTGGCGCTTCAGATCGCCGCGATGGAACGCGGCAAACTGGGCCCCCTCTGAACCACAAGCCCCCCTCAACCCACGCCCGGCGCGCCACCGGGGCCGCCGGTCATGGCCCCTTGCGGATGCCGTTGACCTCGGCCTCGGTGATCAGCCGGAACGCGTCGTCCGGCAGCAGCAACCGCGCCCGCATCAGGTTGTCCGCGGCGACCCGGATGGCGTTCACATACGCCGCCTTGCTCGGGTAGCGCTCCTCGATCGACAGGCGCGGGTCGCCCGTCTTTTCCCGCTCGGCCTTGGTGGCGGCGAAGGGGATGAAGCTGCCGGAGAGGTTGCAAAACCCACCATCGAACAGGTCGGCGCGGAACTTGTTCCAGCCGGTATAGGTCCCCACCGGCACCTGCACGAACAGCGACCGCACGCCGCCGAGGTCATTCCCATCGGCATCCACCTGCGGCACCACGAGGCCATAGCTCGCCGTGCCCACCTTCGGCGGCTCGATGTCCATGATGCCCATCGTGTCCGCCGCCTTGTAGCGCGGCCCGCGGTCGAACACGTGCAGCGGGTTGCTGAGCGCGGTGAACCGGAACCCGGGAATGGCCGGGAAATGCACGGAATCCGGCGTCACCAGCGTGCCATCGGCAATTCGCGGCACCGCTGCGGCCGGCGGCCGCTTGTCGTCACGCACCCATTTGGTCAGCCCGTCGAGCAGCGCCCGCATGGTCCAGACATAGGGGTTCGGATTGCCCGGATACTGGCACACGCTGGGCGCCGGAATCGGGAACGGCGCCGGCGAATGCTGCGTCGAGCCCATGATGTAGGTCCGCACATTCGCCGGGTCGGCCACATCCTTGGTCGCCAGCGGGTCGGTCAACCCGAGCGACTGACGCCCCTCCCACACCTCAAGCGCCGTCGCGGCATGCACGATCCGCGGGCAGGTGCCATCGGTCGAGCAGCGATCCAGCAGCCCCTGCGTCCGGCCGGTCAGCGGATCGGTCTGGCGGGTATAGGTGAAGGGGAAATCATAGGCGGGGTAGAGGTGATCGATCTGCTCGCCCCACGCCCGGCCAGGCTGGGCGAACCGCAGCGACAGCGGCAGCAGGCCGCCGCCGATATGCGGCAGCATCCCGTCAAACGCCATCCCGCCGGCCTCGGCATGGTTGAAGCCGAGATGCAGCAGCGTGCGGATCATCCGGCCCGACTGCGACGAGCCCATGACGATCGCCTTGGTCTCCTTGCCATGCGCCACCGGATTGGCCGTCCCGGCATCATCCTTGTCGCGATGCTTGAGGAAATCCGCCAGATCCCGCGCCGCGGCAAACCCCAGCCCCATCACCAGCGGGTCCTTGGCGCGATAGATCAGCTCGTAGAGCTTCCCAGCCTCGAACCCGGCCGGATAGCAGATCTTCGTCTCGCTCGGCGTCGCGCTCGCCCCCTCGCAATCCGCGAAACTCCACTGGTCGTTGCCGATCGTCACCCGAAGCGCCTTCTCATGCGCGCGCACCGTGAGCACCGGCAGGAACCCGTCCGCCAGCGCCTTGCGATTATCCGTGCTCACCGTCGGGTAGGACGTCGTATTCCCCGCGTTGAACCAGCCGCCATTGAGATTGACGCTTTTGGCCGGCGCCTGCAGCCCCCACTCGCTGCGCACCACCCCGGTCACCGCCGAGCCATCCGCATTGCGCGCGGCCGGCACCCGCAGCGTCATCCGGTTGGCCCCCGGCGCCACGTCGGCCTGCCAGCCGAACCAGATCGTCGTGTAGCCTTCCTTCTGCATCCACCCATCGCCGGCGTCACTCGCCGCGTTGATGTCAGGCAGTCCGCCCTTCACGTCGGCATTGAACAGCGCCAGCCCGCCCTTGTTGCCGCGGTTCAGGATGTTGAAAAACAACACCCCATTGCTCTTGGCGGGGTCGGCCGGGCGGATGATGTCGATATCCGTGTCATATTCCACCATCCCGCGCGCATTGCGCGGCGCCAGCTGGATGTCCTGGATATTGGCATTCAGCGGCGATTTCGGATCAACCTCGCCATGCGCCCGCCCCGTCACCCGCTCATAGGCACCCGCGGGGGAAAACAACTTGCCGCCAAACGCCGGCGCTACCTTGAGATTGTCGAGGCGGGTAATCCGCGCCTCCGCCGTGGCCGTCAAGGCGCCAAGCGCCACCGCCGTCATCAATATCCGTCGCATCCGTGTCCTCCACTACGCCGCTTTGACGGCGCGATTCGTGCGAAAACTGCCTCACGAAATT
>CAIWAJ010000588.1:0-6976 GCA_903910565.1 uncultured Rhodospirillales bacterium | reverse complement strand
CGCCCGGCTTGATCTTCTCCTTGAGGTAGAAGCGGCTGAACAGCAGGGTGAAGATCATCTCGATCTGCCCGATCGAGCGCACCAGCGCCACCGGCGCCATGGCAAAGGCGCTGAACCAGCAGGCCGAGCCGCAGGCCGACAACGTGCCGACCCAGGCGGAACTGCGCCAGGTGCTGAAGGCCTTGCGCAGTTGGTCCGGCTCGCGTAGCGCGAGGTAGGAGCCCTGCATCGCCGTCTGCATCACGTTGGTGATCACCAAAGTGAACAGCGCCTGATGGATCACATCCGGCCCGCCAAGCGACATATTCGATTTCTTGATGAAAATCGTCGCGAAGGCGAACACCAGCCCGGAGCCAAGGCCGCACAGCGCCGCGGGCTGGAAGGTGGCGGCCAGGATCTCGCCCCGCCCGAGCCCGCGCCCGGCCAGCGACAGCACGAGAACGCCGACCACGCCGAGCCCGATGCCGACGCCGGCCAGCGGCGAAATCGCCTCTCCGAGGATGATCCAGGCGGCAATCGCGCCCTGCACCGCCTCGGTCTTGGCATAGGCGGTGCCGACGGCGAAGCTGCGATAGCCGAAGGCCATGATCAGCAGCGAGGTACCGATGATCTGCAACAGCCCGCCGATCGCGCAGAAGCCCAGGAATGCCGGGTTGATGGTCGGCAGGGTGTGACCGCTCAGCCACGTGTAGAGCGTGAGCATGGCCGTGCCCATCGGCAGCGCGTACAGATAGCGCACAAACCCCGCGGCGTTGACCGAGAGCACCCCGCGCAGCTTCTGTTGCAAGGCGGTTCGCCAGGTCTGGAACAACGCGGCCGCCGCCGTGATCGGCACCCAAAGCTCGAACATCCCGACCCGCACTGCCCCCGGCTGATTCCGGCCGGGATGTTAGGGGTGAATCGCCTGGGGTGACACCCCGGCGCGGGAGATCAGCCCTGCGTGGCGGTCTCCAGCGCCGCCGCTTGGGCCTGCAAGCGCCGCGCGGTATCGCCGAGGGAGACGATCTTGCCGTCGAGGGCGCCGAGGCGTTCGCGATACCCAGTGACGGAGGCGCCGAGCTTGCCCATGCTGCGCTGAAGGTCACCGATCGCCCCCTGCCAATCCGCCATCGCCGCGCGCTGGGAACGGACCGCGGCATCAAGCGCGACCAGGGCGGCGCGCAGCCGGGCGGCCCCGTCGTCCGACGGGACGGGGGCGGCGGCGGCTGATTTGGGTGTGGTCGGAAAGGTGATGATCTCGGCGCTGGTGCGGTTCGGCAGGTCGGCCATGGCCCACTCCGTTGGGAAGGTATGTCTTACCAAACCATGAATCGCCGTGGATTTCGAGAGAATAATTTAAAAATTGATCCTGATACCCAAAAAACGTACAATCGTAACCAGAATGAGGGTCAGAAGCACCGCAACGCTCAGCCCCCACCGCAGCACCATGTAGCCCGGCGGGATCAGCCCGGCTCGCGTCGCCCGCGACTCGCCATAGACCGTGGCGGCAAAGCCAGCGATCAGTGTAACCAGCGCCGCGCCGCTGCCCACGGCGCCGCCGAGCAGCAAAGCGAGCCAGCCGATCAGCGACGGCACCACGCCAAGCCCGAGCCGCATGCCGGCCGCCCGCGGCGCCGCAGCCCCAATCACCAGGCCCCAATGCACCGCGCCGAGGAAGGAGAGGATCACCGCGCCATAGGCGATCAGCGCGGAAAGGTAGCTCTGTCCTTTGTCGCCCGGCAGCCACAGCGCGGCGGCGCCGCAGCCGAGCACCGGTATCAGGCCGAGCAGGCCAAGCAAAACAGCGGTGACGGGCAATTTCGGCACGGGATCCTCCTTGGCGTGTCAGACAGCGGCAAAATGCCGGGGGAAGGCGGGACATTTCGGTCTATGGTGAGGGCACTCTTGCCGACTCAGTCCTCCTGGATACTGCCGCATGGATATCGCCGTCGATATCGCTACCATCCTTCTGCTCATCCTGCTCAACGGCCTGCTCGCCTTGGGCGAACTGTCCCTGATCTCCTCCAACCGCGCCCGCCTTGCGGTGCTGGAGCGCAAGGGCGTCGCCGGCGCGGCGCTGGCGCGGCGGATGGCGGATGATCCGCAGCAATTCCTGCCCACCGCGCAGGTCGGCATCACGCTGGTCGGCATTCTCTCCGGCGTATTCGGCGGCGCCAGGCTGGAAGCCGGGCTCACGCCGTTGTTTGAGGGCTTGCCCCATGTCGGCCGCTTCGCCGGCACGATTTCGATCATCCTGGTCGTCATCGCCATCACCTATCTCACGATGGTGCTGGGCGAACTGGTGCCGAAGCAGCTTGCCTTGCGCAACCCCGAGCGCGTCGCCGCGGTGGCCGCTCCCATCCTCGCCATGCTCGCCCGCTTCGCTATGCCGGTGGTCTGGGTGCTCGGCAAATCCTCCGCCCTGGTGCTGCGCCTGTTCGGCGCCCACACCGCGGCGCAGCAGACGGTGACCGAGGAGGAGCTCAAGGCGCTGCTGGTTGAGGGCGAGGAGACCGGCGTGCTGGAAACCGAGGAACGCGACATGATCGAGCGCGTGCTCCGCCTCGCCGACAAGCCGGTGCGCGCCATCATGACCCCGCGCACCGACATCGCCTGGATCGACCGCACCGATCCGCCCAAGGACATCGTGCAGACCCTGAAATCCGCGCCCCATTCCCGCTTCGTGGTCTGCGACGGGCGGATCGACAACGTGGTTGGCGTGGTGCAGGCCAAGGACATCCTGGACCGCATTCTCGATGGTAAGGAACTGTCGATCGCCGCCGCGCTGCGCCAACCCATGGTGATGCCGGATACCGTCACCGCGCTCGACGCGCTGGAGCGGCTCAAGGCCGATCCGCTCGGCCTCGCTCTGGTATTCGACGAATACGGCAGCTTCGAAGGCGTCGTCACCGCCGCCGACGTGCTGCAAGCGATCGTCGGCGACCCCGAACCGGCCGAGCCGGCGCCCGGCGCACCGTTGCCGCCGGAGGGCGTGCTCAACCTCGACGGCGCCATGCCGGTCGACGAGGTGAAGGCCCGGCTCGATTTGCCGGACCTGCCGGCGGAGGGCAGCTACCACACCCTCGCCGGCCTGATCCTCGCCTTGCTCCGCCGCGTGCCGCGCACCGGTGACCGCATCGTGTTCGGCGGCTGGCTGTTCGAGGTCACTGAAATGGACCAGCGCCGCGTCGAGCGCGTCCGCGCCAGCCGCGAGGCCCTGGCCGAGGGATGATCAGCCGGGCCGCGGCAGTTGCGCCTTCAGGGCCGCCAGCAGCCGGTCGTCCTCCTCGGGCAGATCGGCATACTCGGCGCCGCGATCGGCGGCATCGGGATCGCGCGCCCAGTCCTGCGGGAACAGCGCCACCGAGGTTTCCTTGAACGGCTTCGGTGGTGGAATGGGCGCGTTGGTCACCGCGGCGTAGAGGGCGGTGCACAAATCCCCCCCCGCCAGCGCCCCCAGATGCGACAACGGCGTCGGCCGCGCGTTGAAGCGGAGGAACCAGAGCTGCCCGGTGCTGTCATCGCGCATGAAGTCGAGACCGCCGAACCCGGTGAAGCCGAAACGGCCGACCAGTTTCTGCCCGGCATCAGCCATCGCCGGCTCATGGATCAACCGCACGACGCTACTGGCGCCGCTGCCTGGCGGATAGACGCGCTCGGAAATGGCTGCGATGCCGCCGAGCCACCGTCCATCATAGGCAACCACGGTATAGGAGGCCGGTCGGCCAGGGATGACCGCTTCGATCGCCATCTGCGATCCGTCCCCGAGGGGCCTGGTGATGTCGCCCGCCAGATGGAAACCGGTACGCAGGGACCAGTAGGCGTAGCGCGCGGCCCGCCGCAGCCCGCCGGCCTGCGTTTCATCCTGCGTCAGTGCTGCGTATCCCGCGTGAAGCTCGGCGCTGTTGGCGCAGATGCGCACCTGGTCGCCGCCGATCCGGCCGCCGCGCGTCAGCACAACCGGCCAGCCGTGATCGCGCGCGAACCCCTCGGCCGATTGCAGATAGGGCACCGGAGCGCTCGGCGGCGCGGGAATGCCGAGCAGGCCAGCCATTTTGCGGGCCAGCGGCCGGCTGGTGCGCACCGCGAACGTCCGCGCCTCGCCGAGCGATCGCAGCACGATTTCGCGAACCATTGGCGGGATCATCACCCGCAGCTGGCCGCCAGGTCCGCGCGCGCCATCCCAGGACATCGCGATGTTTTGCAGCAGATGCACCGCCGTCTCGTCGCACGGCACCACCAGCCGCGGCGCGAACCCTTCGATGGTCCGCAGAACCGGGCCGAGCACGCCGAGGCGCACCAGGTCGGGTGACAGCGCGTAGCGGAAGTCGACATGGCGGGACGTGGCGAGCAACCCTTCGGGATCCGCGAGGATGCCGATCTCGAAGCCCGCCTTGCGCAGCACGCGCGGCAGGCGGGTCGGCCCGAACCAGTCGGCCATGGAGATCAGAAGGATGCGAGGTCGCATGCGCGCGCAAAATCCTCAGTGAGCCGCCTGGCAGAGCCTTGTCTTCACCAGGGACGGCAGAATTGAATGGGTTGGGGGTGCAGCGCAAGCACTGACGTCGCGGTCTGTTCCACGAGGGCAGCGGGATCATCTACGGAACTACACTTAATCACGGAAAATTGGCACCACGAAATCACACTGAAGCACTAGGATCATTCGGCATGGTGGAGACAAGCATGGCCGGAACTCTTCCAATCGACCCGCTTTACAGCCTTTCCGGATTCCTGGTGGGTGTCCTGGTCGGGCAAACCGGCGTCGGTGGTGGCTCGCTGATGACGCCGCTGCTGGTGCTGATGTTCGGCATCCATCCCGCCACCGCCGTCGGGACCGACCTGCTGTTCGCCGCCGCGACCAAGACCGTCGGCACCCTGACCCATGGTGTCCACGGCACGGTGAACTGGCGCATCACCCGCCTGCTTGCCTATGGCAGCGTGCCGGCCACGCTGTTGACGCTGCTGGCGATGTCGCGCTTTGAGACGCTCGGCACCGGCAGCGCGCGGCTGCTGTCGAGCAGTCTCGGCGTCGCGCTGGTGCTTACGTCGATGGCGGTGCTCTCGCGCCGCCACATTCTCGCCTACACCGCGCGGAAAATGCCGTGGCTCGACGGGCCGCATGTCGCCACCGCCACCGTGGTGCTTGGCGCCGTGATGGGCGTGCTGGTCACGCTCTCCTCGGTCGGTGCCGGCGCGATCGGGATGACGGTGCTGGTGGTGCTGTATCGCCGCATCCCGCTGCCGCAGCTCATCGGCTCGGACATCGCGCACGCCGTGCCGCTGACCCTGATCGCCGGCATCGGCCACTGGTTCGTTGGCTCGGTCGACTGGATGCTGCTCGTGTCGCTGCTGGCGGGGTCCATCCCCGGCATCATCATCGGCACGCTGATGTCCGTCCGGCTGCCCGACTACATCCTGCGCCCGATCCTGGCGATCACCCTGCTGATGGTCGGCGGCAAGCTGCTGCTCTAGCGACGGCATTTTGACCGTTGGGAGGCCCGGTGATACCCATCGTCCGTCAAAATCACAGGGGCGCCCAGACATGAATCCGTTCGATCTCACCGGCAAGGTTGCCATTGTCACCGGCGGCAATGGCGGCATCGGCCTCGGCATGGCGGGCGGCCTCGCCGCCGCCGGCGCCAAGGTGGTGCTCTCCGGCCGCAACCAGGCCAAGGGCGACAAGGCGGCGGCCGAGCTCGGCCATGGCGCGATCTTCATCGCCGCGGATGTGACCAGGAAGGCCGAGTGCGAGAAGCTTGTGGCCGAGACCGTGGCGCGCTGTGGCCGGCTCGATATCCTCGTCAACAACGCCGGCATCGCCATCCGCAAGTTCCCGCACCAGTACGAGGAGGCGGAGTGGCATCGGGTGATGGACACCAACATGACCAGCGCCTTCCTGATGAGCCAGGCGGCCTATCCGCACATGGTCACCGCCGGTGGTGGCAAGGTGATCAATATCGGCTCGGTGATGACCTGGTTCGGCGCCCCGCATGCCGCGCCTTACGCCGCGAGCAAGGGCGCGATCTCGCAGTTCACCAAGGCGACCGCGGCGGCCTGGGCCAAGGACGGCATCCAGTGCAACTGCGTGATGCCCGGCTGGATCGACACCGAGCTCACCGAGGCGGCGCGTACCCAGGTGCCCGGCCTCAACGAAATGGTGCTCGCCCGCACCCCGGCAGCGCGCTGGGGCGTGCCGGCCGACCTCGCGGGGATCGCAGTGTTCCTGGCCGCGCCGGCCTCAAACTTTGTGACCGGTGCGGATATTCCCTGCGACGGCGGCTACATGTCGCGCGGCTGATCCGGCGGGCAATATTCTGAACGCGGCGCGGTCATAATGATGGCCGCGCCGTTTTCATGCCCGCCGCTTGGCGGGGGTGATTTCCCGGTAGGAGACACCGATCTCGGATGCGATCGGATCGCCGGGTCGGAGCTGACGAGAATTGTGCCGGGCCGCGCATCCAATGTCGATTTTCTGCGTAACGGAGGGTGAGGCTGCATGTCTTCCCGATGTGCAGCACTTGCAGCGCCCGGCAACGAAGCGGCCGGACCTGACAAGGGACGCAAAGGATCGACCGCCCACAACCCGCGCCATGAAACGGCGCTGAAACCGAAGGAATGCAGCCATGCGTATCAAGGAACTTCTCGCCGGCACCGCCCTGGTTCTCGCCCTCTCGACCGGCGCTTTCGCGCAGACCGCGCAGATGAACCCCGCCTGCAACAAGGCCCCGACCCTGGCTGGCGCCTCGGGCAGCGAGGCCCCGAAGCTGGCCGGTGCGTCGGGCAGCGAGGCCCCGAAGCTGGCCGGTGCGTCGGGCAGCGAAGCCCCGAAGCTGGCCGGTGCGTCGGGCAGCGAAGCCCCGAAGCTGGCTGGTGCGTCCGGCAGCGAGGCCCCGAAGCTCGCCGGTGCGTCGGGCAGCGAAGCCCCGAAGCTGGCCGGCGCGTCGGGCAGCGAGGCCCCGAAGCTCGCCGGTGCGTCGGGCAGCGAGGCTCCGAAGCT
>CAIWAJ010000587.1:0-6047 GCA_903910565.1 uncultured Rhodospirillales bacterium | reverse complement strand
GAGGATATCGCGTTTATGCTGGATGAGAATCCGCGGCGGGTCTTCGCCGGCGAAAGCATCAAGTAAGCAAGCGGTTCTTTTTTGAAAAAAAAGATCCAAAAAACTTTCACTCACTTGTTTCGGAGTTTCCCGGGGAAACTCCGGATCAACGGAGTAAAAAGTTTTTTGGTTCCTTTTGTTCACAAAAAGAACATGCTTCCTTTCTACCGCGGCGCCATCCTCAGCGCCCCATCCAACCGTATCGTCTCCCCATTCAGCATCCGGTTTGCCACGATATGCATGGCGAGCCCGGCATATTCCTCCGGGTCCCCAAGCCGCTGCGGAAACGGCACCGAATCGCCGAGGCTCTTCTGCGCCTCCTCCGGCAGGCTCCGCAGCATCGGCGTGCCGAACAGCCCCGGCGCGATCGTCATCACCCGAATGCCGAACCGCGCCAGCTCCCGCGCCGCCGGCAACGTCAGCCCCACCACCCCCGCCTTGGACGACGCATAGGCCGCCTGCCCGATCTGCCCCTCATAGGCCGCCACCGAGGCGGTGTTGATGATCACCCCCCGCTCGCCATCCGACAGCGGCTCCAGCCCCGTCATCGCATGCGCCGCCAGCCGCAGCATGTTGAACGTGCCGATCAGGTTGACGCGGATCACCTTGTCATACGCCGCCAACCCCAGCGGCCCGTCCCGCCCGACAATCCGCCCGGCCGTGCCGATCCCCGCACAATTCACCAGCACGCGGGCCACCCCATGCGCCACCGCCGCGGCCGCAATCGCCCGCTCCGCGGAATCAGGGTCCGCCACGTCGCACACAACGCCCAGCGCCCCCGTCCGCTCCGCCGCCGCCTTCACCGCATCGGGGTTGATGTCGAGCAACGTCACCTTCGCCCCCGCCGCCTGCAACGCCGCCGCCGTCGCCGCCCCCAGCCCCGAGGCCCCGCCGGTCACCAATGCCGCCTGTCCGTTCACGTCCATATCCGTACTCTCCGCTATCACGTCCGCCGCCGATAAATGCCAAGCTGCGCCCCCGCACAAGCCCCACCAGCGTATCCCATGCCCCCCGCCTTGCATCAGTGAGGACCACCCAATGCACCGCCTCATCTTGCTTTGCCTGGCCGCCGCCTGCACCCTCGCCCTCGCCGCCTGCGAACCGCCGAAAACCGCGGACCAAAGCAAACCCAAGGGACACTACGACTGATGCCCGCCCCAACCCCGCCCACCCTCGAATTCGCCTTCGAAGCCCGCGTCAGCGTCTCCCCCGCCCTCGAGGCCGGCCTCGTCCACGGCAACACCCGCCGCGTCATCCCCATCACCGGGGGCGTCGTCGAAGGGCCCCGACTCACCGGCCGCGTCATCCCCGGCGGGGCCGACTGGCAAATCGTCTACGCCGACGGCGCCATCGACCTCACCGCCCGCTACACCATCGAAGCCACCGACGGCACCCTCATCGGCGTCGTCAACCGCGGCCTGCGCACCGCGCCCCCCGACGTCCTCGCCCGCCTCGCCCGCCGCGAAACCGTGGACCCCTCCCTGGTCTATTTCCGCACCACTCCGGTGTTCGAGGCCCCCGAAGGCCCCCACGTCTGGCTCACCCGCCACATCTTCATCGCTACCGCCCAGCGCCATCCCGAGGGCGTGCAACTGCGGTTCTTCGCCGTATTGTAAGGAAGCAAGCGCTTCTTTTTGAAAAAAGAAGCAAAAACTTTCAATCCGTTGGCGTCGCGCCGCCCACTCCAAACCAAACGTAGGGTGCGGTTCCCCTTCGGAACCGCACCACTCTCCATCACCGCCTCTCACGCCCCTCGGCCCCCTCCTCGGCAAGACAGCTGGCAAGGCCCGAGCGGTAATCGGGGTACCGCCAGCGGTACCCGAGCGCCGCCTGGGTGACCGCCGAGCGGACACGGCGGTTCTCGGCCCAGAAGCTGCGGGCCATCGGGCTCATGGCCGCGAAAGCGGCTTCGAACGGGACAAGCGGCGGCGGCGGCAGGCCGAGCAGGCCGGCCGCATGGGCGATCACGTCGGCACTGGCGGCCGGAAGGTCGTCGCACAGGTTGAGGACGCGCACCCCAGGCGGCGGGGTCTTGCCGATGGCGGCCAGCACGGCGCCAGAGATATCGTCGCGGTGGATGCGGCCGAACGCGTGGCCCGGTCTGTCCACCCGCCGCCCCCGCCCGGCGCGAAGCTCGGCGAACGGCGAGCGGCCCGGCCCGTAAATGCCGGCGATGCGGAACAGGTCGACCGCCATCCGGCCGGACAGCGCCGCCCAGGCCGCCTCCGCGGCCACCCGCTGAACCGAGCGCGGATTGCCCGGCGCGGGGGGCGTCGCCTCATCGACCCAGCCGCCCGCGCGGTCGCCATAAACGCCGGTCGTCGAGAAATAGCCGGCCCAGCGGAGCTTCGTCCCCCCCGCGATTGCCGCGGCATGGGCATGCAGCACGGGATCGCCATCCCCGCCCGGCGGGGCGGTGGCGAGCAGGTGCGTGGCCGCGGCGATGCTGCTTCCCGCACGGTCGAAGCCGATCACCGCGACTCCCTCCACGCGCGCCGCCGTCTCGGCGCTGCGCGAGGTGACGGTAACCCGCCAACCCGCGTCTCGCGCGGCCGTCGCCGTGGCCATGCCGGTGTAGCCGGCGCCGAAGATGAGCAAATGTCCGGTCATGCGGTCGGTATCCTTTGCGGCGGTGCTGGCGGACAGACTAGCCTGGGATCGCGGTGAACACGCGCCCCCGCAAGCCGAGAAAAAATATCGCTTATGGCAAATTTACCTTGACATAAATGGTGACATCGACGATATTGCGCGGGAACCAACCAGGAGCCACCCCGCCCGTGTCAGCCGCCTCCCCCGCATCGACCCACCCCACCGGCCTCGCGGCCGCGCTGGCGGTCGTGCGCCTGGTGATGGCCCTGCTGAACACCTTGTTCGCCGACATTGCGGACCTCCCCCCCACCCACCCCGACCGCCGCCGCCACACCCGCCTGATGGCCGCCCTCACCCGCGCCGAGGCCCAGATCCTCGCCGATATCGACACCGCCGCCCGCCCCACGCCCCCGGTCCGACGAGCCCGCGCCCCACACGCCATCACCACTCCCGAACTCCGCCCCCGCCTCGCCCGCCCCACGTCCCCCCTCAGCCACCCGCCCCGCGCGCCCCCGGCCGCGGAAATGCCAAAAACAACCGCCGAACGGCGGGCGGAAACGCACGTCCATTTCGTTGCTAAATCGTAATGAAATCCCCTGCCGACAACCCGTTCTTTTTGTTCACAAAAAGAACGCCTAACGCCTAGGCGTCGATATCCACACTACTGGGATCAAACCCGCGATTGGCGCGCAGAAGCTGCTGCGAATAGGGGTGGGTCACGGTGCCGGCGGCCATGGCGGCGGCGTTGGTCATTTCCACCAGCTGGCCGCGGCTCATCACGCCGATGCGATCGCAGATATGGGCGATGACGGCGAGGTCGTGGCTGACCATGAGCATGGTGAGCCCGCGATCGCGGCGCAGGCGGGTGAGGAGGTTGAGGATCTCGGCCTGCACGGAGACGTCGAGCGCGGAGGTGGGTTCGTCGAGCAGCAGGACGCGCGGTTCGAGGATGAGGGCGCGGGCGATGGCGACGCGCTGGCGCTGGCCGCCGGAGAGCTGGTGGGGGTAGCGGTAGCGGTGCTCGCGCCCGAGGCCGACTTCGGTGAGCGCGGTCATGATGCGCGTCTCGCCCTTGTCGAGCCCGTGGATGGCGATGGGGGCGGCGAGGGTTTGGTCCACGGTCTGATTGGGGTGGAGCGAACCGTAGGGGTCCTGGAACACCATCTGGGCGACGCGGCGGGTGACGCGGGGGCGCTTGGCCGGCATTTCCTGGCCGTCGATGAAGATGCGGCCTTCGGCGTGGGCGATCAGCCCGGCGACGGCGCGCATGACGGTGGATTTGCCGGAGCCGGATTCGCCGACCAGTCCGAGTGCTTCGCCGGCGGGGATGTCGAAGGACACGTCGCGGCAGGCGCGCACGGTTTTAACGCCGGTGCCATAGGTGACGGAGACGTTTTCAATCCGGATCATGTGTCGGCCCCGACGGCGGCGGGGAGATCGGCCATCCAGGCGGGGTCGCGCTGGAGTTGTGGCAGCGGGTCGCGCTTGTCGCCGAGCTGGGGCAGGGCAGCAAGCAGGCCGCGGGTATAGGGATGCTTGGCCTCGTGCAGCTTGCCGGCCTCGCAGATCTCGACCACCTGACCGGCGTACATGACGAGGATGCGATCGCAGAAGGTGGAGACCAAATGGAGGTTGTGGCTGATGAGGATGAGCCCCATGCCGCGGCTGCGCACCATCTCGTCCATGATGGCGAGCACCTGGGCCTGCACCGAGACATCGAGCGCGGAGGTGGGTTCGTCGGCGATGAGGATGTCGGGGCCGGCAATCAGCATCATCGCGATCATGATGCGCTGGCCCATGCCGCCGGAGACCTGGTGGGCGTACTGGTCATAGACCAGCTCGGGGTTGCGGATATGCACGGCGCGCAGCATGTCGAGCGCCGCGGCGCGGGCAGTTTTGGCGTCGGAGCCGAAGTGGTGGCGGTGGGTCTCGGCGATCTGCTTGCCGACCTTCATCACCGGGTCGAGCGAGTATTTCGGATCTTGCAGCACCATGGCGATGCGCTTGCCGCGCAGTTTGCGGAAGCCGCTTTCGTCGAGCCTTGTGAGGTCGGTGTCGCCGAGGCGCAACTCGTCGGCCTCGACGCGGCCGGGCTTGGCGATCAGGCCCATGATGGCGCGGCCGGTGGTGGACTTGCCGGAGCCGGATTCGCCGACGATGCCGAGGCGCTCGCGGCCGAGCTTGAAGGAGAGATTGCGCACGGCGCGGAAATCGCCGTCGTCGCCGGGGTAGACGACGCGCAGGTTGCGGACGGTGAGGAGGGGGGATTCGGTCATCCGTTGCGCGAGTCCGCGACGTCCCGCAGGCCGTCGCCGAGAAGGTTAAAGCCGAGGCTGACGATGAAGATCGCCGCACCCGGGATGGTGGCGACCCACCACTGGTCGAGCAGCACGGTGCGGCCGGTGGAGACCATGGCGCCCCATTCGGCGGCCGGCGGCTGGGCGCCGAGGCCGAGGAAGCCGAGGCCGGCGGCGGTGAGGATGATGCCGGCCATATCGAGCGTGAGGCGGATGATCACCGATGGCATGCAGAGCGGCACGATCTGGGTGACGAGGATGCGGAAGGAGGAGGCGCCCTGCAACTGCGCCGCCTCGATGAATTCGGCATTGCGGCGGGTGAGGGTTTCGGCGCGGGCGAGGCGGGCATAGGGCGGCCAGGCCGTGAGCGAGATGGCGATCACGGCGTTCTCGATGCCCGGGCCGAGCGAGGCGGCGAAGGCGAGCGCCAGGATAAGGCGGGGGGAGGCGAGGAAGATATCGGTGACGCGCATCAGCACCGCGTCAATCCAGCCGCCGAAATAGCCGGCGGGCAGGCCGATGCCGAGGCCGACGGGGACGACGATGACGGAGACGAGGAAGATGATGGTGAGCGTGATTCGGCTGCCGAAGACGACGCGGGCATAGATATCGCGGCCGATTTCATCGGTGCCGAAGGGGTGGGCCCAGGACATGTCCTGCAGCCGGTCTTCGAGCACCTGATGGTAAACCCGGTCGGAATCACAGATCCAGGGGGCGAAGATCGCGACGAGCACGAGGGCGACGACGATGATGAGTCCGGTCATCGCGAGCGGGTTGCGCCGGAAGGCGAGCCAGGCGCGGAACCAGCCGCCGAGCTTGGCCTGGCGGCGGCTTTCCGGCGCGGGATCGAGCAGCCAGCCGCGCCAGCCGGTGGGCGCGTCGGCCCGAAGGGGGGAGGAACTCATGGGAGCCTATTCATTTGCGAGGCCGGGTCATTTGCGAGATCGGGCCCGCGGATCGACCAGGGTGTAGATCACGTCCGACATCATGTTGAGGAAGATGTAGACGACGCCGATCAGCAGCGTGCCGCCGACCACCGCGTTGAGATCGGCGGCGAAGAGGGAGTTCTTCAAATAGAGGCCAAGGCCGGGCCAGGCGAACACCGTCTCGGTCAGCACGGCG
>CAIWAJ010000586.1:0-1699 GCA_903910565.1 uncultured Rhodospirillales bacterium | reverse complement strand
GTGAAAAGTTTTTTTGGTTCTTTTTGTTCACAAAAAGAACATTCTTGCTGCTGCACACTTCCGTTTTCGATTCCACGTTTCATGGCATCAACGCGACCCGAAAATTCGGGTTCTCAAGTGAACGGAGTAACAAGAAGAACACCCTTCCCGCGCCCGCCCACTTTGGCCAAACTCGGCCGCCATCAACCGGGGAGATCGCCAATGCGCCGCCGCGACACGCTCAGCCTGGGCGCCGCCTTCCTCGCCGCCCCCGCCATCGCCCGCGCCCAGAACGCCGCCACCCTGCGTTTCATCGCCGAGGCCGATCTCGCCATCCTCGATCCGGTCTGGACCACCGCGACCGTCACCCACACTCACGCCCGCCTGGTCTTCGATTCCCTCTACGGGTTCGACGCCGCCTACGTCCCGCAGCCGCAAATGCTCGCCGGCCACGAGGTCAACGGCACCGACTGGACGCTGCGCCTGCGCCCCGGTCTGCTGTTCCACAACGGCGAAAAGGTCCTGGCCCGCGATGCGGTCGCCAGCATCCGCCGCTGGGCCGCGCGCGACACCTTCGGCCAGGCGATGATGGACATCACCGACGACCTCTCCGCCCCCGATGACCGCACCATCCGCCTGCGCCTGAAAAAGCGCTTTCCCGTCCCCCGCGCGCTCGCCAATTCCGCCCTCATCATGCCGGAACACCTCGCCCTCACCGATCCCTCCAAGCAGGTCACGGAGATGATCGGCAGCGGCCCCTACCGCTTCCTCGCCGCCGAGCGCGTGCCCGGCGCTCGCGTCGCCTATGCCCGCTTCGATGGCTACGTCCCCCGCGACGAGCCGGTCAGCCAGACCGCCGGCTCCAAGCGCGCCTTCATCGATCGCGTCGAGTGGATGGTAATCCCCGACCCCAGCACCGGGCTGGCCGCCATGCTCGCCGGCGAGGCCGACTGGTGGGGCCCGCCGCCCGACCTGCTTCCCAAGCTCCGCGCCTCACCGAAACTCCGGCTCAACACCATCGACCCGCTCGGCGGCATCGCCATCCTCCGCTTCAACCACCTGCAACCGCCCTTCGACAACCCGGCCATCCGCCGTGCTCTGCTCGGCGCCGTCAGCCAGGCCGAGTTCATGACCGTCGTCTCCGGCGACGACAAAACCCTCTGGCGTGACGGCGTCGGCGTTTTCACCCCCGGCAGCCCGATGGCGAGCGACACCGGGATGGACGTGCTGCGCGGCCCGCGCGATCTCGCCCGCGTCCGCGCCGACCTCGCCGCCGCCGGCTACAAGGGCGAAAAAGTGGTGATGATGAACCCCGCCGACATGAACGAACTCAGCGCCATCACCGTCGTCGCCGCCGACCTGCTGAAGCGCTGCGGCATGAACGTCGACCTGCAAACCATGGATTGGGGCACCTTGATCCAGCGTCGCGCCAAAACCGGCCCCTCGTCCGAGGGCGGCTGGAACCTCGTGCACACCAACCTCAGCGGCGGCGGCACCCTCGACCCCGCCGGCCATATCGGCCTGCGCGCCAACGGCCTGAAAGCCTGGGCCGGCTGGCCCACCAGCCCCGAACTGGAACGCATGCGCGACGCCTGGTTCGATACCTCTGACATCGCCGCCCAACACGATATCTGCGTCGAAATCCAGCAGCGCTTCTGGGTGGACGTCCCCTACATCCCCCTCGGCCAGCGCTTCTTCCCCCACGCCATCAACAACCGGG
>CAIWAJ010000585.1:0-4123 GCA_903910565.1 uncultured Rhodospirillales bacterium | reverse complement strand
GCCGGCGACCAGGCCGAGCAGCGCGGTGGAGCGGTTGGTGACGATGGTGAATTCGAGCCCGTCTAGATAGGGGCGGCCGGGCTTCCAGTAGTCCGGATTGCGGGCGAGGGTGATCGACTCGTTCTGCTTGAAGGAGACGAACTTGTAGGGCCCGGTGCCGATCGGTGCGGTGCGCTGCACCTGGGCGGTGGTGTGGCAGGGGTAGATCGGCGAGTAGCCCGAGGCGAGCATCGCGAGGATGGCGGGCTGCGGGCGGTTGAGGTGGAAGGTCACCTCGTCCGTGCCCTGCACGGTGATGTCCCGCACGTTGTTGAACCAGGCCTTGCGCGGGTTCTTGCGGAATTTGTCCGGCGTGAGGTCGCGCACCTTGTCGAAGGTGCATTTCACGTCATTGGCGGTGAAGGGCTCGCCGTCATGCCATTTCACGCCGCTGCGGGTCTTGAAGGTGAGGTCCTTGCTGTCGGCACTCCAGGACCAGGAGGCGGCGAGTTCCGGCACGATGCTCTCGGCCGAGTTCTGCGCCACGTCCTGCTTATAGATGACGAGGTTGTTGAACACGGGCATGAAGGGGAAGTTGGTGGAGTAGGTCGCCTCCTCATGGATCGAGGCGCTGCCCGGGCTGTCGCGATGCCAGAAGCGCATCACGCCGCCCTGCTTGGGCGTTTGCGCGGCGGCGGCCACCGGCACCAACATCGCGGCGGCAAGCGCCAGCCTGATCCATGCGGACATCGCGTTTCTCCCGTTCCCTGTGCGCAACTTAATCGCGTCGCGCCTGCAGGTTGCGACTAGCACATCGGATCGCCGGCGGCCAATCGCCGTCTAGCTTTCCGCGAGCGCGGCACGGGCCGCCGCGATGGCTTCGGCGAGCACCACGGGATCACCGATATGGTTCGCCAGCAGCAGCACCAGCGCCGCATCCAATGCCGCCGATTGCGCCGGGTCGATCGCCCGGTGCGCCTCAACGAGCAGCCGGTAGGCGGCATCCGGGTCCGCGAACCGGCTCTGCGTGTGCAAAATCATGCCTCCCCCCTGGCGCGAGCGAGTGCCGCCGGAATGGCGCCGGCGGCGGCGGCGCGGAATCGCCCGGCGACGTAGCCATCAGGCCGCAGCAAATAGGCATCGCCCGGCCCCGTGCCGTAGCGCGCGGCGAACAGCGGCGAAGCGGAGGCGTCGATCACCGCCACGCCAGGCACCTCCGCCCCGGCGCCATGCCGCAGCACGGTGAAACGGCATCCGGCATCGCGGAACGCCTCCGTGAGAAAGCCTTCGCCCAGCGGCACGTCGCGCAGATGGGCGCCCGGCGGCGGCCCCGCCTCCCAAGCATCGCCATCCCCCGTAGACAACTCAGACGCATAGACCGAGGGCTGCGACAGCCGGCCGGCATTGACCATCCGCTTGCCCACCTCATGCCCCCGCGCCAGGCCGAGCGCGACGTTGCGCAGCATCCGCTCGTACTCCGAATGCGGCGCGATGAAATCGGTGGCGCGGGTGGAGTTGAGGATATTGTCATCCGCCGCCTGCACCCGCTCCGCATCGTAGCTCGCCAGCAGCGCCGCCTCGTTGCCGCCGGCCAGGATCAGATCGAGCTTCCAGGCCAGGTTCTCCGCATCCTCCACCCCCGAATTCGCCCCCCGCGCCCCGAACGGCGAAACCTGGTGCGCCGCGTCCCCCGCAAAAATCACCCGCCCATGCACGAAACGCTCCATCCGCCGGCACTGGAAGCGGTAGAGCGAAATCCACTCGAACGCGAAATCCCCATGCCCCAGCATCCGCTCGATGCGCGGCCGCACCCGTTCCGGCCGGCGCTCCAGCTCCGGGTCGGCGTCACGGCCCAATTGCAGGTCGATCCGCCACACATCATCCGGCTGCTTGTGCAGCAAGGCGGACTGCCCGCTATGGAACGGCGGGTCGAACCAGAACCACCGCTCGGTGGGGAATGCGGCCCGCATCTTCACGTCGGCGATCAGGAACTGGTCCTCGAAGGTCTCGCCGATGAACGCCGCGCCCACCATGCCGCGGATCGGCGAACGCGCCCCGTCGCAGGCGATCACATAGCGCGCCGCCAGCCGATATTCCCCCTCCGGCGTCTCCACCGCGAGCGCCACGTGATCGCCGCGATCGGCCACCCCGGTCACCCTATTCTTCCATCGCAGATCGATCCCCGGCATCTCCGCGGCGCGCGCCACCAGGAAGGCCTCGGCGTAATACTGCTGCAGGTTGATGAAGGCCGGCATCTTGTGCCCCGCCTCCGCCAGCAGGTCGAACCGGTAGACCTGCTCCTCCCCCAGAAACACCTTGCCGACCCGCCATTGCACGCCCTTCGCCAGCATCGGCGCCGCCACCCCCAGCCGGTCCCACACCTCCAGCGCACGCTTCGAAAAGCAGATCGCCCGCGAGCCCTCGCCGATCCGGTCGGCGTCGTCGAGCAGCACCACCCGCCGCCCGCGTTGCGCCAGGTCGAGCGCCAGCGTCAGCCCGACCGGCCCGGCGCCGACCACCACCACGTCATGCAGCACCGGCCGCGCCTGGTCCTGGTCCTCGGAACGCCGATAGGCGAACTGGAACACCTCTCAACTCCTCCGCGTTTCCGCCCGGATATTCCACAGGATGCCCGCCGCCGTCACCACCGCGCCCAACAGCACCATCGGGTCGAACCGCTCGCCATAGAGAAACACGCCGACCACCGCGATCAGCGGCACGCGCAGGAAGTCGAGCGGCACCACCACAATCGCGTCGCCATGGCGGAACGCGTTGGTCACGCACACATGCGCCAGCAGCCCGCTGGTGCACAGCCCGATCAGCGCCGGGATCATCGGCGCCGTCAGATGCGGGAAGATCCACGGCGCCCGCCCGGTCAGCCCCGCCGCCGCCAGATACATCGGCAGCTGCATCACATTCATCCAGAACAGGATATTCAACACCGTGTTGCTGCCAGTCAGCCGTTTGGTGGTGATCAGTTGCACCCCGAACATCGCCGCGGCCGCCAGCACGATCAGCCCCGCCGGATCGAACGCGCCCAGCCCCGGCCGCAGGATGATCAGCACGCCGACGAAGCCCAGCGCCACCGCACCCACCCGCCCAGCCGTCAGCCGCTCGCCAAGGAACAGCACCGCCAGCACCACCGTCCAGGCCGGCGCGGTGAATTCCAGCGCGAACACGGTGGCGATCGGCAGCAGTGTCAGCCCCGTCGTCCACAGCGCCTGGCCGGCGAAGTGGAACACGTTGCGCGTGGCGTGCAGCCACAGCGGTCGGGGCGCGCCGATGCCGTCCCGTGCCCGCAGCAGCGCCCAGGCGCCGAGGATGACGATGCCGCCGATATTGCGCAGCGCCAGCACCTCGAACACCGTCAGCGCCCCCGCCGCCGCCCCGGTCAGCGCGCGCAGCGACACCGCCAGCACCACGAACGAGGCGAGCGTGCCGAGCATCCACAGCACCACGCGCGGCATGTCGGATTTCATCGTCTCAGCCCAGAATCTCGAGCACCGCTTCCGGTGGCCGCCCGATCCGCGCCCCCTTCGCCGTCACCACCACCGGCCGCTCCATCAGCACGGGATGCGCCAGCATCGCCGCCAGGATCGCCTCCTCCCCGACATCCGGCCGATCCAGCCCCAGCTCCGCCACCTTCCCGCCCTTGCGCCGCAGCAGCTGCGATGGCCGCATGCCGAGCCCGGCGAGGATCGCCTCCAGCGTCGCCCGGTCCGGCGGCGCCTTGAGATACTCCACCACCCGAGGCGCAATCCCCCGCCCACGCAGCAGCTCCAGCGTCTTGCGCGACGTCGAGCAGGCGGTGTTGTGGTAGATGGTAACCTCGGTCATGGCGGCCCTCCCGGCTCGCCGCACCTGAGCGCAAACCGCCGAGCTTGTCACCCCGGGGGGAGGAAAGCGCTTCTTTTTTGAAAAAAAGAAGCAAAAAATTTTTATCCGTTTGGGGGCCTATCGCTCCCAATCATCGAGGCCGAGTACGCTAATGGTGTGGAACTGAAAAAACTTCATTTTAGTTCGAAAAATTGAAATATAGATTCTCATATGGCAGAGAATTATTTATATATTTCTTTCCAAGCACATATTTAGAGAAGAAAGAATGTTCTTTTTGTGAACAAAAAGAACCAAAAAAACTTTTCAT
>CAIWAJ010000584.1:0-9225 GCA_903910565.1 uncultured Rhodospirillales bacterium | reverse complement strand
CCGATCCTCAAGGTCGCACTGGCCGCTCATGGCGCCAGGCACACCATCAAACCAGTTCTTGCACGGCAGAGCGCCGCAGCATAACGTCCAAACCAGCAGCGCTCGATCGGCCAATTTCAACAGAGATCGGGACATCCCCCTGGCAGCGATGCCCGATGTAGCTGACCTGCCAGCACGGCGGGAAGGTCGGGTAACCTTCGGCTACTTCGGTCGGACCGTGCGCCTCAATCAACGGGTCATAAGGAGTTGGTCAAGCATACTGAACGCGATTCCGCATGCACGATTGATGCTCAACAGCGCTCCTTTTGCCGAGGCGGCGGGACGCGAGCAGATGATCGCGCAGTTTGCGCTACACGGGATCGGCCATGAGCAGCTCGCGCTCGTTCATACGTCTCCACAGCCACGCACCTGGGAGGCGTACGGTGAGATCGACATCGCACTCGATCCCTTTCCCCACAACGCGGGCACCACGACGGTCGAAGCGCTGTGGCAGGGCGTCCCGGTGATCAGCATGAAGGACCGCGCAGGCGTGGGCAGGATCGGCGCGTCGCTGCTCCGGGCGATTGGGCTCGACGATTGGGCGGCGGATGACGAAGGCGCCTATGTCGCCCGCGCGATCCAGGCCGCGAGCGATCTCGATGGGCTATCGGCCCTGCGAGCCACATTGCGTCACCGTGTCGCCACATCCCCGCTTTGCGATGCCGAAGGCCTCGCCCGGGAAATGGAGGCGGTGTACCGGGCCCTGTGGCGAGCATGGTGCGCGGGGGGCTGACAGGCCATCCGATCCGGTCACGCGCGGCGGGTTAAACTAGAGTCTTGCCCAGAACCGCGCCGACTGTTCGGCATAGGAGAGCGATATCGCTGTCACGGGACAATCGGTGATCGCCATCCTTGATCAGGATCACCTCGACATCCTCCGACGCCAGACACTCCGCCAACGTCAGCGCCTGACGCCAGGGAACGTCATCGTCGCGCTGGCCCTGGAGCAGGCGAACGGGGCAAATGACGGCAATGGGGCCGCCGAGGAGAAGATGGGCGCGACCATCCTCGATCAGCCCCCGGGTGATGACGTAGGGCTCACCATAGGCGCTGGGAATTTCACGGAAGCCGGTCGTCATGAGCGCGGTTTGCTGCGCCATCGTCATCCCCTGCCACATCAGATACTCCGTGAAGTCCGGCGCGGCGGCAATTCCGACGATGGCGATGACGCGTTGCGGTCGGCGCAGGGCGATCAACAGCGCGATCCAGCCGCCCATCGAGGAGCCGACCAGCAGGAGCGGCCCCGCGGTCAAACGGTCGATCAGGAACAGCGCGTCCTGCATCCAGCGGCCGATCGACCCATCGACGAAGGCGCCACCGCTTTCGCCATGGCCAGAGTAGTCAAGGCGCAGCATCGCCTGACCGGAGGCGGCGCAGGCGTCCCGCAGGCTGGTGGCCTTGATGCCTGCCATGTCGCTGTTGAAACCAGGCAGGAAAACGATGGTCGGCCCCTCCCCATCGAGCCGGGCCCAGGCCAGCTCCACCCCATCGCCCCTGTCCATTCGTCCGCTCTGCTCCATCGCCGCCTCCCTTCCAAACGCTTCGTCGCATGTTATAGCCCAGTGCATGAGTATGACGGAAAGTTCGCCCTATCCGGTGGTGTTGCAGGTTCTGCCGGCGCTTGACGGCGGCGGGGTCGAGCGGGGCACGGTGGAGATGACCCAGGCGATCACCCGCGCCGGCGGTGGCGCCGTGGTGGCGAGCGCCGGCGGGCGGTTGGTTCCGGCGATCGAGCACGCCGGGGGCCGGCACGTCGCGCTGCCGCTCGACAGCAAGAATCCATGGCGGATTTGGCGCAACGCGGCCCGGCTTGCGGCGCTGATCCGCGAAGCCGGTGTCGACATCGTGCACGCCCGTTCACGCGCGCCAGCCTGGTCGGCCTGGCTGGCGGCGCGGCGGACGGGGGCGCATTTCGTCACCACCTATCACGCGCCATATGGCGAGGATTTCGTCGGCAAACGCCGCTACAACGCGGTAATGGCCAAGGGCGAAATCGTCATCGCGATCAGCCACTTCATCGCCGGCCTGATCCAGAGCCGCCATGGCGTGCCGCCTGAGCGGATCCGTGTGGTACCGCGCGGGGTCGATCCTGCGATGTTCGACCCCGAGCGCGTGTCGACCGATCGCAAGTTCAAGATCGCCAAGGTGTGGCGGGTGCCGGACGGGGCGCCGACCATCATGCTGCCGGGCCGGCTGACGCGGTGGAAGGGGCAGACGGTGCTGATCGAGGCGCTGGCCCTGATGGAGAACCGGGAGGCGTGCCTGGTGCTGGTCGGCGATGACCAGGGGCGGCACAAATTCACCGCCGAGCTGGTGGCGCTGGCCGAGCGCCTCGGCGTTGGCCAGCGGGTGCGGCTCGTCGGGCATTGCGACGATATGGCGGCGGCGCTGACGCTGTCGGACGTCGTGGTCAATCCCTCCATCGCGCCCGAGGGGTTTGGCCGGGTGGTGATCGAGGCGCAGGCGATGGCGCGGGTGGTGATCGGCACGGACCATGGTGGCGCGGCGGAGACCATCGAGCACGGGGTGACCGGGTTCCATGTGCCGCCAGGCGACGCGCGGGCGTTGGCGCGGCAGATCGACGCGGCGCTGTGCTTGCCGGAGGCCGAGCGTGCGGCGATTGGCGCGGCGGCGCGGGCGTCGGTCTCGGCGCGATACACCACCGCGGGATTGCAGGCCGCGACGATCGACGTGTATCGCGCGGTGCTGGGCTGATGCGGGTTCTGGTGATCCGGCTCGGCGCGTTCGGGGATTTCGTGCAGTCCTTCGGCCCCTTTGCCGCCATCCGTGCCCATCATGCGGCCGATGAGATCACCCTGCTGACCACCGCCCCCTTCGCGGGGCTCGCCCGCGCGGCGCCGTGGTTCGACCGCATCGAAATCGACGCGCGGCCGGGCTGGTGGAACATCCCGGGCCTGCTGCGACTGCGCAGGCAGTTGCGGGGTTTCGACCTTGTGTATGACCTGCAGACGTCCGGCCGCTCCTCGCGCTATTACGCGCTCGCCGGCCGGCCGCGCTGGTCCGGCATCGCCAAGGGCTGCGCCCTGCCGCATGCCAATCCCGAGCGGGACGCCATGCACACCCGCGAGCGGCAGCGCGAGCAGCTGGAAATGGCCGGGCTGAGTGAGTTCCCGCCGCCGGAGCTGGGGTGGCTGCCCCGCAGCAAGGCCGCGCTGCCGGCGCGTTTCGCCCTGCTGGCGCCAGGGGCCGCGGCGCACCGGCCGGGCAAGCGATGGCCGCCGGAGCAGTATGCGCTGCTGGCGCGCATGCTGATGGAGCGCGGCATCACACCGGTGGTGATCGGCGGCAGGGGCGAAGAGGACATCGGGCAGATCATCCACTTGTTCTGCCGGGACGCGGTGAACCTGATCGGCAAGACCTCGCTCTCCGAAATCCTTGATATCGCGCGCCAGGCCTGCGTATCGGTGGGCAATGACACGGGGCCGATGCATCTCGCCGCGATGTCCGGCAGCCCGACCCTGGTGCTGTTCGGCCCGGAGAGCGACCCGGCACTGACCGCGCCGCGCGGGCCGGGCGGGGAGTGGCTGGCGGTGATCAAGGTGGACAACATGGCCGAGTTGACCGCCGAGGAGGTTTTCACCCGCGCTTTCGCCCTCGCGGGCGCGGAATCGCGCGGGCGCTAAGCGCGGGCATGGGCGCGCGCCCGCGCATCGCCGTCAGGCCATGCCGGTTTGTTCGGTGCAGGGGGATGGCGGGCGCCAGGGTGGCCCGCGCCCGCGCCGGGCGCGAATTTGGCGCGGGCGTGGCGCACCTGCCCCGCGCACCCGCGCGCAGGACCGCCCGACCCCCTGCCCGGCCCGCCACGGCGCGGGTACGGCGATCCACTCGACCCATTCCTCAACCGGCGCGACCTCGGCGTCCGCCACGGTGCGTATCACAAGGCCCATGGTCCCCGCGTCGGCCATCGCGCGCGGGCGCGTTACGGCCAGGCCCAGCAGGGCGGCCAGCAGCGCGCACAGCATCCCAAAGCCGGCAGCGATGCCGCCGGGGATGCTGCCACCCGGGAAAGCACCGAGCGTGGCGATGGGGGACTGGGTGGGCGCGGGGTTCATCGTGTTTTCGTCACTCCTGATTTCTAAAAAGACCTTATAATTAACATTGCCGCGACGTGCAAGCTGAATTTCTCATGCGCTGTATTTTTTCAGGCCAGGCCGAGGCGCTCCGCCAGCCCGTAGCCGGCGGCCAGGGATTGCAGCTTCTTCCAGGTCGCGTCCTCGACCTCGATACCCTCCCGACGCCGCTCGACCTCCTTGAGGTGCTCGATTTCGCCGGGGTAGTAGACGCCGGGGCTGCCGGCGGAGGGGGGCGTGGCCTTGAGGAAGGCGGCGAAATCCGCCACTTCGCGCTTGAAGGTCGCCAGCGGGCGGAAGGCCTCGACGTTGAAGACGGCCATGAAGCAGCCGTCATTATGGCGGCCGGAGGGGTCGATGCCGAAGCCGAGGC
Source organism: uncultured Rhodospirillales bacterium (assembly GCA_903910565.1). GTDB lineage: Bacteria > Pseudomonadota > Alphaproteobacteria > Acetobacterales > Acetobacteraceae > CAIYPH01. The sequence goes on along the minus strand of CAIWAJ010000584.1, from coordinate 4,722 downwards.
CGGTCAGCAGGCCACAGAGGATTTCCACCATCACCGCGAGTCCGGTGCCCTTGTAGCCCTCGCTGCCGCCGAGCGGCAGCAGCGCGCCGCCGGCGCGGAGCTGCTTCGGGTCCGTGGTGGGATTGCCCTGGGGATCGAGGATCCAGCCCTGCGGAATGTCCTGCCCGCGGGCCGCGGCGAGGGAGACCTTGCCGGCGGCGACCGCGGAGGTCGCCATGTCCAGGAAGAGCGGGCCGTCGAGGTCCGACGGCACGGCGATCGAGATCGGATTGGTGCCCAGCCGTGCCTCGCGGCCGCCGAAGGGGGCGACGTGCTTGGGGGCGCGGCCGGAATCGGCGGTGATCAGGCCGATCATGCCGGCCTCGGCGGCCATCAGCGGGTAGGAGGCGAGGCGCCCGATATGGCCCTGGCGGAACACCGTGGCGGCGGCGACATTGGCGGTGCGGGCCTTGTCGATGGTGTATTTCATCGCCCGCTCATTGGCGACGTAGCCGAAGCCCCAATTTCCATCCACCACCGTGGTGGTGGCGGATTCCTGCACGATGTCCCACTTCGCGCCCGGCACGATGTGGCCGGCGTGGATGCGGTCGATATAGGTGGGGATCTGGATGATGCCGTGCGAATCATGCCCGGCCAGATTGGCGTCGATGCAATGGCGCATGACGATCTCCGCCTCTTCCGCCGGCGCGCCGGCGGCGATGAGCAAGGCGGTGCCGATTTCGTTGAGGCGGGCGGCGGGGGCGCGGGGCATCAGGCGGTCTCCGTGAAATTCCAGGTTCGGTGCCAGAAGGGCTGGCCGTCGATGGTGATGGTCACCTCGGCAGAGGCGGCGTGCGAGGTGGTGAGGGTGCGGATGGTCAACTCCGTCGTCTGCACCGGCTGCTCGATGCGGACCCGCGTGTTGGAGTGCATGCGCGCGAGATCGGGCCGGGAAGCGGAGACGGCGGCGCCGTATTCATGCGCGGTGGCGACGCGGGCGGTGCCGTCGATGCGCACGGATTCGGACTTGGTCGCAGAAAGCCGTGCGGTGTCGGTCATCAGATCGCGCGAAATATCCCAGGTCTGGCCGCCGCCGCTGTCATTCGGCGAGGCGAGCGCCGCCGATTGCAGGCGGCCCCAGTTGGGACGCGCCGCTTCCGCGGGCTCCGGACAGACCGGCAGGCGCATGCGGCTCGCGCCGTGGTGCAGCACCAGCGTCGCCGGCACCGGGGTGGGCCACACCCGCGGGAAATCGGCGCAGGCGACGGCGACCCGCAGGCGCTCGTCGGGCAGCAGCCGGTAGGCAGTGGCGCGGAGCGGCACGCGCACCTGGCCGCGCGTGCCGGCGGCGGTTTGGGACGCGAGGTCGATCCAGCCGGTGGCGATCAGCACCGAGCGTCCGTTGGGCGCCACCGCCGAGAGCTTGACCACGAGGTTGAGCGGCAGGGCGCTGGCGGTGACATCGAGCATCGCCTCGGCGTTGCCGATCAGCTCCATCGGAGCGGTGAGCGGCGCGGACGTGAAGCACAACGAACGGGCGTCATCGGCGGAATGGTCGCGGTCGAGCGACGGGTCGAGCGCGGTCGTCCAGGGGTCCCAGGCCAGCGAATGCAGGCCGACCGTGGGGTCGTATTCGTAGCTGGTGGCGCCCTCGCCAGCCCCACCCAGCGTGCCATCGGGCGCGAGGTTGAGCTCCACCGGCGCCTGCCTGGTCGGCGGCCATCGTGTCTCGGCACGCCAGAACCCTTCGCGCCCCTGGAGATAGATATTGACCGGCGGCTCGCGCTCGATCCCGGTTGGGCGGCCCATCAAATGCAGATCGAACCAGCGCTCCATTTCCGCCAGCCCCGCGGCCGGCGCCTCGCGGCCGGTATCGGGGAATTCGTGCTTCCACGGGCCCATGATCAGGCGCTTCGGCCCGGCATTGGCAAGGTAATCGAGCGGCGTGCAATCGGTGTAGAGATCGCGCCAGCCGCAGATATGCAGCGTCGGCACCGTGACCTTGCTCATATCGGCGACGCGGGATTGCCAGAATTCATCGAAGCCGGGGTGGGCGGCGAAATCGGCGATCCATGGCAGGTTTTTGGCGAGATGCTCGGCCCAGACGCGCGCCCAGCGGCCGGCATCGTCGGCGAATTGCGGCGGCATGAGGTTGTAGGCGAGCATGCGCGGGCCCCAATCCGCCCGCATCCAGAAGCCCGGCCGGGTGCCGCCGAGCGAGACCACGCCGCGATGGAGGTCCGACGTCGCGTGGATGGGCACGATGGCCCGGAGATGCGGCGGATTGGTCGCGGCCGTTGAGAGCGAGGTGATGCCGGGGTAGGAGACGCCCCACATCCCCACATTGCCGTCGCACCAGGGCTGGGCGGCGATCCATTCGACGAGATCATGCCCGTCGAGCGCCTCCTGGGGGGCGAAACATGCGGGGCTGGTGCCGCCGGAATTGCCGAGGCCGCGCAGATCGGCGGTGACGGCCGCATAGCCACGGGCGGCGAAATGCCGGTGCACGCTCTCCACCGCCGTCCGCCCGCCGCGGCCGTCCTTGTGGTAGGGGTTGAAGTTGAGAATGGCCGGCCGGCGATGCGCGTCATCCGGCCGGATGATGTCGGCGGCGAGGTGTACCCCATCGCGCATCGGTACCAGCGCATTGCGCTCAAACAGGATGGCATTGGAGCCGGGCGTCGTCGCCTGGTCGGACATGGCACGATCCTCCACTTTCCGGGGATGGTCAGGGCGGGCCGCGCGGCTGTCAACGCTGCTTGTGACCGCGATCAAACCATGGCTAGTCTCGCATTCTCAGCGAGACGACGCCCATGCGCGGCGCCGGCGCTGCAACCAGGGGGCTCGAACGATGAAAACGACGCGTCGGACGATCATGCGAACCGGTAGGGCGGCGGCGGGGGCCGCGGCGGCGCCCGGCATTCTCTCGGCACAAACCAGGCCGCCGGCCTCGCGCACCATCCGTGCGGTGATGCATGGCGACATCCCCACCTATGACCCGATCTGGACCACCGCCAACATGTCCGCCTACCACGGCGCCATGGTCTACGACACGCTGTTCGGCATCGACGACAAATTGCAGCCGCAGCCGCAGATGGTCTCCAAATACGGCAAGTCCGACGACGAGCTGACCTGGACGTTCGAGCTGCGCGACGGGCTGAAATTCTCCGATGGCACGGCCGTCACCGCCGCCGACTGCGCCGCCTCCATCCGCCGCTGGGCGGTGCGCTCCGGCACCGGCCAGTTGATGATCCCGCGCATGAAGGACATCTCGACGAAGGACGACAAAACCTTCGTCATCTCGCTGAAGGAGCGCTTCCCGCTCCTGCTCGACGGGCTGGCTTCGCCCGCCACCCCGGTCTGCTTCATGATGCGCAAGAAGGAGGCCGAGACCGACCCGATGCAGAAGATCGACACGATCATCGGCTCGGGCCCCTTCGTGATGAACCAAGGCGAGACCAAGGCCGGCACGCAATACGTCTACGACAAGAACGCCAACTACAACCCGCGCACGGATGCCACCTCGGGCTCCGCCGGGGCGAAAATCGTCAAGGTTGACCGCGTGATCTTCCAGAACATGCCGGACAGCCAGACCGCGGTGGCCGCACTCCAGGCCGGCGAGATCGACTTCTACGAAATCCCGCCGATTGACCTGCTGGACCAGATCCAGGGCGACCCCAACATCAACCTCATCACGCTGGCCGACCTCGGCACCGTCGGCTACATCGGCCTCAACTGGCTGCACCCGCCCTTCAACAACCAGAAGCTGCGGCAATCCCTCCTCTACATCGTCAACCAGGAGGAGATGATGAAGCCGACCTTCGTGGACCGGAAATGGTACCAGGGCTGCGGCGGCTGGATGACCTGCGGTTCCCCGATGGAAAGCGACGCCAACACCGACTGGTTCAAGGGCGGCGTGAACCTCGACAAGGCGCGCGCGCTGATGAAGGAAGGCGGCTATGACGGCCGGCCGGTGGTGGTGCTGCAAGCCACCAACATTCCCTACATGATGAACGCCGCCACCGTCTTCGCCCAGCAGCTCCGCTCCGCCGGCTACAACGTGCAGTTGATGCCGATGGACTGGGCCAACGTGGTGCAGCGCCGCGCCAACAAGGGCGCCCCGGATCAGGGCGGCTGGAACGTGTTCTTCACCTCCTCCGGCGGCCTGGCCAACGCCAACCCCTATATGATCGGCGGCATGGCCACCACCGGCGACAAGGGCTGGTTCGGCTGGCCGAGCGACGAGAAGAACGAGGCGCTGCGCACCCGCTGGGTCAACGCCGGCTCGCTCGACGAACGCAAGGCGATCGCCCGCGAGCTCCAGGCCAATGCCTGGGACATCGTGCCCCACATGTATTACGGCCAGTGGAAGCAGCCGGCCGCGCACCGCAAGAACGTCACCGGCTGGCTCAAGGTGCCGGAGGCGATCCCGCTGTGGAACGTGAGCAAGACCTGATCGCAGCCTAGAACCATGACCGGCACCATCCTTCGCCGCCTGCTCTCGATGTTGCCGGTCATGGGCATAGTCGCGATCTGTGTTTTCCTTCTGCTCCATCTCGCCCCCGGTGATCCCGCCTCGATCATCGCGGGCGAGAACGCGACGCCCGAGAACATCGCCCGCATTCGCACGCAGTTGGGGCTCGACCAGCCGGTCTGGAAGCAGTTCCTGGTCTGGCTGATCGCCCTCGTGCAGGGCGATCTCGGCACCTCCATGTTCTGGGGCGATCCGGTCTCCTCCCTCAT
>CAIWAJ010000583.1:0-5660 GCA_903910565.1 uncultured Rhodospirillales bacterium | reverse complement strand
TGCTCGACGCCACCCTCATCGGGCTCAACATCTTCCCGCCGGACTGGCTGGGCGACCCGCTCTGGGCGAAATTCAGCGTCATCATGGCCGATACCTGGAAGTTCATGCCCTTCCTGATGCTCGTCCTCTACGCCGGGCTGCAAAGCTTCGATACCTCGCTGCTCGAAGCCGCTCAGATCGACGGCGCCACCCCCTGGCAGCGCCTCCGCCACGTCATCCTGCCGATGATGAAGCCGCTGATCCTGTTCGTGCTGGCCATCCGCATGATGGACGCCTTCCGCTTCTTCGATCTCGTCTACGTCCTCACCAATGGCGGGCCGGGCACCGCCACCGAGACCATCACCCTCTACACCTACCAGCTCGCCTTCCGCATGCTGGAGATCGGCCGCGCCTCGGCCCTCGGCGTGCTCACCCTCCTCGTCGTCGCCGGCATGATCGTGGGCATGATCCTGCTGATGCAGCGCGGCGGACGGGAGGCGATCTGATGCGGCGCAAGGCGCGGATGCAGGCCATCCTCCTGGCCGCCCTCATCCTGTTCACCTTCATCAACCTCGTCCCCATAATCTGGGGCTTCCTCATCTCCATCAAACAGCCCGCCGACGCCTTCGCCATTCCGCCCCGGCTGATTTTCGAGCCGACCGCGGAATTCCACATCGACGTCTGGGTGAACCGCGGCTTCCTCTCCTTCCTGCTCAACAGCGCCATCATCGCCGCCGCCACCGTGCTGATCTCGGTGCCGCTGGGCACGCTCGCCGCCTACGGCCTGGCCCGCACCCGCACCAAGCACGCGGGGAAGCTGCTGTTCGGCCTGCTGACCATCCGCATGTTCCCGCAGATCCTGCTCGCCATCCCCTTCTTCGTGATGGCCCGCTGGCTCGGCATGATCGACACCTTCCCGATGATGGTGATGGCGATGGTGGCGATGAACCAGCCCTTCACCATCTGGCTCATGCGCAGCTTCTTCGTCGACGTCCCCGTGGAACTCGACGAAGCCGCGATGATCGACGGCTGCAACCGCTGGCAAGCCTTCCTGCGCGTGGTGCTCCCCGCCGTCCGCCCCGGCCTCGGCGTCACCGCGCTGTTCTCCATGCTGCTGGCCTATAACGAATTCCTCTTCGCCCTCATCCTCACCGGCCAGCACACCAAGACCCTGCCGGTGGCGATCGCCGAGTTCGGCGGCGAGGACATCAACTACTGGTCGATCTCCGCCGCCGGCGCGATCGGCATCATGCTGCCCGCCGTTATTTTTACCCTCCTCGTGCAGCGCCATCTGATCCGCGGGCTGACGTTTGGGGCCGTGAAAGGGTGAAAGGGGAGGAAGCGCTTCTTTTTTGGAAAAAAAGAAGCAAAAAACTTTTATTCGTTTAAGGGGTTCGGGCTTCGCCGACTCCGGCGGGCGGCGAGGCCGCGCGCGGCGCTGGGAGAAATTTATTCTAACTCGACGTTTTTATGATTGACAGTCGAAGCCGCCTGCACTATATTCCGCGCCATGAGCAACCCCGCCACCTCCTCCATCCTGCGCGCCGCCGAAGCGGCGCGGCGATTGAGCGCCATCGCGCTCTGGTTCGCCGCGCTCTTCGGCCGGATTCTGCCCGGCGCACGGCGGTGGAGTGAGCAGGCCGAGGCTTGGCTCTATATCGACGCGACGATGACCAGGTTTGCCGAACTGCTGGAGCGCCTCGCCGCCGGCGAAATCGAGCCGCCCGCGCCCCACGCACGCCCGGACTCCCTCCGTAGCCCGAAATCCCCGCGCGCGCCCACCCCGTCGCGCAATGTCCGCGCCTCGCGCGCTCCCCGCCCCATCCTGCCCAAGCGCGCCACCCCGCCCGCCACCCGTCCGCGCGCCCCGCGCCCGCACCCCACACCTGAAAACCGCGCCAAACCCGCCCACCCCACCCCGGCGAAGCCCATGAATTCAAAAAACCGCCCCCACGCCCCAAGTTTCCGCACGCCCATGTCATTACGAATTAATAAGGAAAAACCCACTCTCCCCGAAAGCCCCCAAAGCCAAACGGATAAAAGTTTTTTGCTTCTTTTTTTCCAAAAAAGAAGCGCTTCCTTCCTCCCTCCAAGCCCCCGGTTTGACAATCCCGAGCCAGGCGTTTTTCTTGCCCGCACGAAGAGATGTGCCGCATCGCGCGGTGCCGGAGGGAACGCATGACGACGGGCGACGCAGCGAGTGCTACCAGGGCCGAGCCGAGCTGGCCGGATGACATCTATGATCTGCTGAAGACCCATAACATCCGCCAGGTCGCCTTGGTGCCGGATGCCGGGCATTCCCGCCTCATCCGCCGCTGCCTGGCCGATAATGCGATGCAGGTCACCACGCTGACCACCGAGGAGGAGGGCATCGCGCTGATGGCCGGCGCCTGGCTTGGCGGCGACAAGAGCGTGCTGCTGATGCAGAGTTCCGGCGTCGGCAACTGCATCAACATGCTGTCGCTGGCGACGGTTCATCGCACCCCGATGCCCATGATCGTCACCATGCGCGGCGATTTCGGCGAGTTCAACCCGGCCCAGGTCCCGATGGGCCACGCGACCCAGGCGGTGCTGGAGGCGATGGGCACTCTGGTCCATCGCGCCGACCGGGTGGAGGACGTGGCGCCGACCGTGGACGCCACTTTGCGCCTGGCCTTCAACACGTTCCGCCCCACCGCGACCCTGATCGGCCAGCGCGTGCTCGGCGCCAAGACTTTCGGGAAGGATTGAGCCGATGGCATTGACAGGACAAACCGGCCGGCTCGACCGCCGCGACCTCACCGCCGCGGTGCTGCGCGATCGCGGCGACATGCTGGTGGTCGCCGGCCTCGGCGCCCCGGCCTGGGACATCACCGCGGTCGGCGACTGCGCCGAGAACCTGCCGCTGTGGGGCGGCATGGGCGGGGCGACGATGATCGGCCTCGGCCTCGCCATCGCCCAGCCCCGCCGCAAGGTGCTGGTCATCACCGGCGACGGCGAAATGCTGATGGGGCTTGGCAGCCTCGCCACCATCGCCGTCAAACGCCCGCCCAACCTCGCCATCCTCGTGCAGGACAACGAGCACTACGGCGAAACCGGCATGCAGGAGACCGCCACCGGCCACGGCGTCGACCTCGTCGCCATGGCCCGCGGTGCCGGCTTCACCCGCACCATGCTCGTCACCTCAGAGGCCGAGGTGCCAGCCTTGCATGCCGCCATCCACGCCGAGGGCCTGTTCTTCGCCGTCGCCAAGATCGAGGCCACGCCGAAGAAACTCGTGCTCCCCCCGCGTGACGGCGCCGTCCTCCAGGCCCGCATGCGCGCCGCGGTGCTGGGGCCGGAGGCGTATCACCAGATGTAGGGACGCGCCTTCGTCAGAGCAGATTGCCCGCCTGCAGCCCGGTGAACCCCTGCAGCACGATATGCGTGCCGTCCGACAGCACCAGCGTTTCCGACCCGCCTGATGTGACGGCGCCGGCCAGCGCGTTGGCTTTCTCGGTCCCGGGAAAGCCAACGAAGGAGAGATAGCCGGTCGCCGCCGTGAAATTCTGGATTGTCACGCTCGGATGGCTGCCCGCGGTGAAGGCGAACAGATCCAGCCCCGACCCGGCGACAATCGTCGCCGCGCCGGTGCTCAGCAGCACGTTGGTATTGCCGCTGCCGGTCAGGATCACGTCGCTTCCCGTGCCGGCGTAGAGCTTGTGGGCGCCCGCAGTGCCGGCGGCGTTGATGGTCTCGGCGCCACTCCCGGCCTCGATCACGTCCCCCGCCCCGGTGCCGGCCGTCAGCACGTCGCCATCGCCGCCGCCGAGGATGATCGATTGCCCGCCGCCGCCGGTGAGGACGTTGTGGCCCGCCGGTCCGCCGAGGAACACGTTGTTGCCACCGAACACCGTTTGCGCGCCGCCGCTGCCGTAGACGGTTGAATTGCCGCCGCCGGTCAGAGTCGTGCTACCCGCGAAGGCCGCCACAGTGGCCGCGCCGCTGCCTCCGGTGAAGATCATCGCATTGCTCGCCAGCGCCACCAGGCTGCCCGACCCGCCATGCAGCGTCGCCGTGCCGGTCGCCGACCCCAGCAATGTCGTCGCCCCGCTGCCGCCGGTGTAGGTGAGCCCGCCCGTGCCGGCGAAGACGAAGCTGTTGCCAGCCGAAGCGATCACCGACGCCGTTCCGCTGCCGCCGATGATGGTGTCCGCGCCGGTCGAGTTCACCACATCCTGGCCCGAGCCAAGCCAGATCTGCGTGCCGCCCTGCCCGTTGATCGTCGCGTGGCCGACGGTGCTCACCACGGTCGCCTTGCCGCTGCCGCCGTTGAACACCGTGCTGCCCGGCCCGAAGAACGCCACCGGGTTGTTGGCCGCCGCGTTGATGGTGGCGGATCCGATATCTCCGGCGGCGATCAGGTCATTGCCGCTGGAGTTGATGACATCATTGCCCTTGCCGGTCAGAATCTGGTTGCTGCCGGCCCCGGCATTCACGGTGTCATTGCCGCCGAGGATGACGATGGTGTCATTGCCGGACCCCGTCTCGATCAGTTGGTCCCCGGCGCCAGGGTAGACGCTGATGAGGTTGTTACCCCCGGCGGCAAACACCGTCCCGCTCCCCGCCCCCGCGTTGTAGGCGAGCCCGCCCGTTCCCGCGATCACCGCCTGCCCGTTATACGCCCCGCCACTCACCGTCTGCGGTGCCGAAGCATCGCTGGCGAACACGGTGTAGCCGAGCGGCACCACGAAATTGCCGCCGGCATGGGACAGCAGCGCCCCGGTGGTTCCCCCATCCGTCCCCGGCGGCGTGCCCCCGGCGGCATTGAACGGCACGATCTGCCCGGCACCGATCGCGGTATTGACCGTCGAGAAAACATTATAGGCATCGAGCGCAATGCCGGCGTCCGCGATCGGCACCGCGACATTGTCGCCCGCCGCGCCCTGCACCGTAACCCCGCCCGGCTGCAACCCGATCACCGTATTGCCGCCGCTGCTGCTGACCCGCAGCATGTCCGAGGTGAAACTCCCGGCCAGTTGCAGCGCGACCGGCGCCCCGGCCGTGTTCAACGTCAGCGTCCCCGCGTTGAACGCCGAGCCGGTTGCGACCACCCCCGTCACCGTGATGGTGTCGCCCACGGTGAAGCCAGCAACCGCCCCGCCAAATCCGGCCGCGTTGCCGGAGAGCGACCATTTCGCCGCTGGGTCGAACAGGATGGAGCCGAAATTGATCACCTGGGTGCCCAGCCCGGTGAGGGTTCCGCTCCCCCCGGCACTGAGTTCGAGCGTGCTCACCGCGGTGCTGTGCAGCGTATTGCCGCCATTCACCACACCATTGAACGCCGCCCCCGGCTTCACCATCAGCAGGTCCGGAACCCCCGCGGTGAGGTGGACCGCGCCGGCGGTGCCGGAAATCAGCCCCGCCGTCGTCACCGTCGCCGCGCCGCCCGTGATGTTGACGCCATAGCGGGCGCCCGAGATGGTGCCGCCCGCGAGGTTGGTGACGGCGCCGCCAGCGGTCAGCGTGACGCCATCGCCGAAATGTTGCACCGCGCTTTGGTAGGTGATCGTGCCGTCCAAAGTCCCAGTGATCGTCCCGGCGTTGATAACGGTACCGGCCAGAGTTGATATGATGATCCCGGTATTGCCGGTGATCACGCCGCCGGCCTGGTTGGTGACGTAGCGCCCACCCGTGCCGGCCGAACCCGGCAGCCCCAGCTC
>CAIWAJ010000582.1:0-12145 GCA_903910565.1 uncultured Rhodospirillales bacterium | reverse complement strand
GCCAGCACCACCGACCCGGACGCCCGGCTGGCGCGCAAGTCGGACGGGCAGTCGAGCATCCTCGCGTTTGCCGGCCATGTGCTGATGGAGAACCGCAATGGGCTGGTCCGCGAGGCCTGCCTGACCCGTGCCAGCGGCACCGCCGAGCGCGATGCGGCGCTGGCGATGCTGGACCGGCGCAACGACCGGCGCCGGATCACGCTTGGCGCTGACAAGGGCTACGACGTAGCGGCGTTCGTCCAAGCGCTGCGGCGACGGCGGGTGACGCCGCACATTGCCGCCGACCGGCGGGTCAGCAAGTGCGGTGTGGCGCGGCATTCCGACGCCATTCCAGGCGAAAACCTCCATCCCAAAGACCAAGCAACCGCGCCTCGTCAGTGGCTTGGAGACTTCTTCAGCAGCCTGCTAGCTCAATCGCGCCGGGCGATGATCTCGTAGGGCGCGATCAGACCGCGCGTGATCATGCCCACCATATTGGCCAGCTTGGCCGGCCCGGTCGGCCCGAGCACCAGCCCGAGATTCAACGGCGAGACCCCGCCAGCCGCCGCCCGGGCACGCTGGGCGGCGAAAAACGCCAGCGCCCCCTCCTTCCGGCTCTGCTCCGCGGCGATGGTGAACCCCGCCGCCGCAAGGGCCGCGCGGTAGGCGGCGGGCGTCTCGACATGGCTGGTCTCCGGCAGGCTGGACCATGGCACCGGAAAATCCAGCGCGCCCGCTTCCATCCGCATCACATCGTAGACCGCGAAGAACCCGCCTGGCTTCAGCGCACGGTGAACGGCGGCGAACATCGCTGCCTTGTCCGGCACGTTCATACCGACATGCAACAACGTCGCGCCATCGAAGCTGCCATCGGCGAACTCCAGCCGATCCGCATTGGCCTGGCGGAATTCGACGCGATCCCCCATCCCCATCCGCCGCGTCAGGCTATTGGCGACGGCGACGAACTCGGGCGTGAGGTCAATTCCGACGACATGGCAGCCATAGCTGGCCAGATGCCGCGCGGGCCCGCCGAGGCCGCTGCCGATATCGAGCAGGCACATGCCCGGGGCGAGCGCGAGCTGCCCGGCAAGCTGCTGGGTCGCCTGGGCGCCGCCGATATGGAACTCGTCCGCGCCGCTGAGATCGCCGGGGGAGAGGTGGTCGACATCCCTGCCGGCGGCCGCGAGTGCGGCCAGTAGGGCGGCTTCGAGGCCGCCATGGGTGTAGTGCTGTTGCAGACTGTTCTCGTCGGTCATCGCGGATTCTCCGTTCTGTTCAGCCCAGCCACTTCTCCATGAAGATCAGCGGGTCAACGCTGTAGCCAAGCCGGGCGTAATAGGCCTGCACGCCGGCATTATCAGGCTCGATCAACAGGTTCACCTTGTCGCACCCGATCGCCAACAGTCGCCGCTCAACCTCGGCCATCAGCCGGTCGGCCAGTCCCTGGCCGCGAACATCGGGATGCACCGCGAGCCGGTTGATCCAGCCGCGCCGCCCGTCATAGCTGTCGAGCACAGTGCCGACGATCCGCCCGCCGTCCTCGGCGACCAGGAACAGCTCCGGGTCGCGGGTGAGCTTGCGGGCGAGCGCCGCCTCGGTGTCGGTGCTACTCGGGTGCAGGCCGCACAGCTCCCACAGCGCCAGCATCGCCGCATAGTCGCCAATGCGGCAGCCCCGCAGCGCAACATCAGGCATCGCAGCCCTCGGCACGGAGGATATCGATCACATCGGCGGGTGCCACGTCGCCTTGGGTGAAGGCGCGGCCGATCCCGCGGGTCAGCACGAACACCAGCTTGCCGTCCCGCGCCTTCTTGTCGCGGCGCATATGGCCGACCAGGCGCTCGGCCGACAGCCGGCGGTTGAGGTGGTGCAGCTCGGCCGGCAGGCCGACCGCGGCGATATGGGCAATCACCCGCTCGGCATCCTCCGCGGTGCAATGGCCAAGCGCGGCGGAGAAGCGGAAGGCGAGGCCGATACCCACCGCCACCGCCTCGCCATGCAGGATGGCGCCGTAGCCGAGCTCGGCCTCCAGCGCGTGGCCGAAGGTGTGGCCGAGATTGAGCAGGGCCCGCCCGTCATTGGGCTTCTCCTCCCGCTCGTCATCGCCGACCACCTGCGCCTTGAAGGCGCAGGCGCGCAGCACCGCCTCGGCCTGCGCGGCCCGGTCGCCGGCGATCACCGCGGCCCCGTTGGCCTCGCACCAGGCGAAGAAGGCGGCATCGCCGATCAGCCCGGCCTTGACGATCTCGGCATAGCCGGCCCGCAGCTCCCGCACCGGCAGGGTGGCGAGCGTGGCGGTATCGGCGATCACCATGCGTGGCTGGTGGAAGGCGCCGAGCAGGTTCTTGCCGTGGCGGGTGTTGATGCCGGTCTTCCCGCCGACGCTCGAATCGACCTGGGAGAGCAGCGTGGTCGGGATCTGCACGAAGGGCAGGCCGCGCAGGGTGGCCGCGGCGGCGAAACCGGCGAGATCCCCCACCACACCGCCGCCCAGCGCGATCACCGCGGTGCGGCGCTCCACCCCGGCGTCCAGCAGCCCGTCGACCACCTGTTCGAAGGTGGCGAAATTCTTCGACGCCTCGCCGGATTTCACCGTGATCGCGGTGGCAGCGATGGCCGTTTCGGCGAGACCGTCCATCAGCGTCTTCAGGTGCAGCGGGCCGACACTGTCATCGGTGATCACCACCGCGCGCTTCTGCGGCAGCACCGGGGCGAGCAGGGCGCCGGCGCGGGCCAGCAGCCCGTCACCCACCACGACGTCGTAGCTGGAGGCGGAAAGCGCCAGCGACAGCCGCCGCGCCGGCTGCCAGGCGCAGATTGCGTCCATCACGTGCGCGGTGGTGATCTCCGGGCTCTCGTCGTCGCAATCGACGATGATGTCGGCCTCGGCGTAGACGGGGTGGCGGAGGCCGATGAGCCGTTGCAGTACCGCCTCGTGGTCGCCGTCCTTCAGCAGCGGGCGGTGGGTGCGTCCGGCGACCCGGCGCAGGAGCACCGGCAAGGTCGCGCGCAACCACACGCAGACGCCTTCGCGGCGGATGGTGGCGCGGGTGTCGGGGTCCATATAGGCGCCGCCGCCGGTTGCCAGCACCAGCGGCTCGCCGGCCAGCAGGCGGCGGATCACCCGGCGCTCGCCCTCGCGGAACTCTTTTTCGCCGAAGCGCTCGAACAGCTCCGGGATGGTGCAGCCGGCGGCAAGCTCGATTTCGGCGTCGGCGTCATGGAACGGCAGGCCGAGGCGGGCGGCGATGCGCCGGCCGATCGAGGTCTTCCCCGCGCCCATCAGCCCGACGAGCACGATGCTGCGGCCGGTGAGATGGTCGGGGACGGTGAAATTTTCTTTGAGCGCGGATGGACGGGTCATGGCGCCGCATCTAGCACACCGCTGGCCGGTTGGGCCAAGAGCCAGCGCGTCCACCCTTGCCGTGGCGCGGCGATCGCGCCAGATAGGGAGCCATGCGTGGTATCGTCTGGATCATCCTCCCGCTTCTCGCCCTCGGCCTCGTCGGTGGCTTCTTTGCGCTTGGCGCCTTCCCGCCGGAGCCGAAGATCGAGGCGGTGCAGAAAGTGCTGCCCAATGAGCGGTTCGGCCCGCGGCCGTGAGCCGGGCGGGATGAGCGGGCTGGATCGGCACGCCGAGGCTTTTCTCGAAATGCTCGCCGCCGAGCGCGGCGCCGCCCGGAACACGCTGCTGGCCTATGAGGCCGATCTCGCGGATTTCTGCGCGTTCGCCAAAGCCAAGGGCCAATCCCCCGCGGGGGCCGAGGCGGATACGCTGCGTGATTGGCTCAAGGGCCTCGACGAGGCCGGCCTGGCCGCCCGCTCCGCGGCGCGGAAACTCTCGGCGATCCGGCAGTTCCACCACTTCCTGGTGCGCGAGGGCATCCGCGAGGATGACCCGACGGCGTTGATCGACAGTCCGCGCCTGCCGAGCGGCCTGCCGAAATACCTCTCCGAATCCGAAGTCGACGGCCTGCTCGCCGCCGCCCGGGCCCGGCCGCCGGCGCAGGCGCTGGTGGTGACCGCCGCGCTGGAACTGCTTTATGCCAGCGGGCTGCGGGTCTCCGAGCTGCTCGCCTTGCCCCGCGCGGCGCTGGCCGGGGACGCGGCGATGTTGATGGTGCGCGGCAAGGGGGGGAAGGAGCGGGTGGTACCGCTGTCCGACGCCGCGCGGGAGGCCGCGGGTGCGATGCTGGCTGCCCGCAAGAAGGCGGGGCGCTGGTTGTTCCAGGGCAAGGGCACCCAGGCGCTGACCCGGCAGGGCTTCGGACTGATGCTCAAGACCGTGGCGCGGGAGGCGGGGATCGAACCTGAGCGGGTCTCGCCCCACGTGCTGCGGCACTCATTCGCCAGCCATATGTTGGCGCGCGGGGCGGATCTGCGCAGTCTGCAACTCCTGCTCGGCCACGCCGATATCGCGACGACGCAGATCTACACGCATATTCTGCCCGAACACCTGCAAACCCTGGTGCAGACCCATCATCCGCTCGCCGATAGCTCGCCAGCGTCCGGGCGGCGGCGGGGCTGACGAGCGGGCCGGTTGGTGCTAAGGGCCGCGCATGCGCCATTTTCTCGATTTCGAAAAGCCCGTCGCCGAGCTCGAAAGCAAGATCGAAGAGCTCAGGAAGATGTCCGAGGCCGATGGGATCAACATCGCCGAAGAGGTCTCGAAGCTGACCGAGAAGGTCGACCGGCAGCTGCGGGCGACCTATGCCAAGCTGACGGCCTGGCAGAAGACCCAGGTGGCACGGCACCCCGAGCGGCCCAAGGCGAAGCACTACGTTTCGTCCCTCATCACCGATTTCACTCCGCTCGCCGGCGATCGGGCCTTCGCCGACGATGCCGCCATTATCGGCGGGCTCGGGCGGTTTCGTGGCCGCTCCGTGGTGGTGCTGGGCACCGAGAAGGGCACCGACACGGAGAGCCGCGTCGCCCATAATTTCGGCATGGCGCGGCCGGAGGGCTACCGCAAGGCAAGGCGGCTGATGGAACTCGCCGGCCGGTTCGGCCTGCCGATCCTGACCTTCGTGGACACCTCGGGCGCCTTCCCCGGCGTCGAGGCCGAGGCGCGCGGCCAGGCCGAGGCGATCGCGCGGTCCATCGAGGCTTGTCTCGAAGCGCCGGTCCCGGTGGTGGCGACTATCATCGGGGAGGGCGGCTCGGGCGGGGCGATCGCGCTGGCGGCCGGCGACGCGGTGTTGATGATGGAGCACGCCATCTATTCGGTGATCTCGCCCGAAGGCTGCGCGGCGATCCTGTGGAAGGATGCCGCCCAGGCGCCGCAGGCGGCGGAGGCGCTGAAAATCACCGCCGAGGACCTCAAGCGCCTCAAGCTGATCGACGCGATCATCGCGGAACCGATGGGTGGGGCGCATCGCGAGCCGCAGGCGGCGATCACCGCGGTTGGCGACGCAATGGCCAACGCCCTGGCACCCCTGACACTGCTCGACCCCGCGACGCTGCGGATCAAGCGGCGGGAGAAGTTTCTTGAGATGGGGCGGGATGCGTTGATCTGAGGGAAGCAAGCGCTTCTTTTTTGAAAAAAAGAAGCAAAAAACTTTTATCCACTTGCTTCGTACCGCTCCCCACTATCCGAGGGACGTACGCCAACGGCATGGTTGGAACAGAAAGTTTTTTTGGTTCTTTTTGTTCACAAAAAGAACATGCTTCCTTTTAAACTATTGAATTATATCATTTGTTATTTTCGATTTCAATATAATTGCTCTTTAGCAACAAATTAGTCATGCATCTGCGATGCGATCCAGGCCGGCCTGGGCCTTCGTCGCTCGCGCAGGGCGATGATGGTGTGTGCCGTGGGGGGCTGGTGGGCCGGGCGCGATGTGGATGCGAGGGGGTGGGATTGGCGCGGGCGGATGGCGCGCGGCGGGCGCACGTCGCCTGTGGGTGCGCTGGAGGCATGGCGGGGGCGGATGGGTTTTGCGGGGGCAAGGGGGGTGGCGGCGATGCGCTGCATGAGGGCGGTGAAATCGCGGGCGAGTTGGTCCATCGAGGCGCGGAGGGCGCGGCCGCCGGGGAGGAAGCACCAGAGCCAGGACGGGCCGACGATGGCGGCGATCAGCGCGCACACGGCCTCCGCCAGGCGGAGCGCGGGATGCGGCTCGCCGTGGGGCAGTTCGGGGGATGTGATCGCACTGGTCATGACGGCAATCCTAGAGGATCGCGTCGGCGATATCAAGGATTTTTAGCTGTGAAGGAGACTGTTAGCCCTTTATGTGGCAAATTTGTCACATATATTCGAGGGGAACAGGAAGAAAGCGCTTCTTTTTTGAAAAAAAGAAGCAAAAAACTTTTATCCACTTGCTGCGTACCGCTCCGACCTATCCGCGTGGACGTACGCCAACGGCATGGATGGAACAGAAAGTTTTTTTGGTTCTTTTTGTTCACAAAAAGAACACCCTTCCCTCCCCAGACCTACAGAAAACTCCCCACAGTGAGGCCGGTGAAGCCGAGCAGGGTGATGTGGGTACCATCCGACAAGGTCAGGGTCTCGGAGCCGCCGGCGGTACGTGCGCCGGCGAGGGCGGCGGCGGGTTCGCCGGGGGCATAGCCGAGCAGGCCGATTGCGTCATGCAGAGGGTTGAAGCCCTGGACGATGGTGGTGCCGGCGGTGCCCTGGGCGAAGGCGAGGATATCGGTGCCGGTACCCGCGATCACGGTCGCGCTGCCGGGCCCGGCGAGGACCTCGGAGAGGCCGCTGCCGAGGCGGATAACCGCGGCGCCGGAGCCGCCGAAGATATTCGTGGGGGCGCTGGAGGTGCCGGCGTTGATGGTTTCGGCGCCGGGGCCGGCGACGATGATGGCGGTGGATGTGGCGGTGAGAAGGTCGCCGTCCCCGCCGCCGAGGATGGTCGCCGGGCCGGTGCCGGTGGTGATGGCATTGTGCCCGCCGGGGGCGCCGACGAAGAGGCCAGGGCCGCTGCCGCCGGTGATGGTGATACCGGAGGCGCCGAAGCCGGCGACGGTGGTGGCGCCGCCGGCGGCGGTGAAGGCGGCGGGACCGTAGGCGAGCGCCAGCATCGGGCCGCTGCCGCCCTGGATGGTGGCGCCGCCGCTGCCGCCGATGACGGTGGGGGCGCCGCTGCCGCCGGTGAAGTGGAGCGGGCCGTCGGCGCCGAACACCAGGGCGTCCCCGGAGGCGGCGATGGTGGCGGCGCCGGGGCCGGCGATGACGGTGTCGGCGCCGGTGCTGGTCACCAGGGCGGTGCCGGCGCCGAGCCAGAGCTGGCTGCCGCCATTGGCGGCGATGGTGTCGGCACCGCGGCCAGCCACCACGGTGGGGTTGCCGCCGACGCCGGCCGTGACGGTATTGGCGCCGGGGCCAAGGAAAATCAGCGGGTTGTTGCTGCCGGAGGTGATGCTGGCGTTGCCGCTGCCGCCGGCGATCTGGTCCTGGCCGGCGGAGATCACCACGGCGTTGCCGCTGCCGAGGAGCACACGGTTGGCGCCGGTGCCGGTCACCACGGTGTCGGGGCCGATGCCGGCGAGGATCTGGTCATTCCCGGCATTGCCAACCAGCAGGGCGCCCGATGGGGTGGGGTTGTAGAGGGTGGCATCGGCGGTGCCGCCGAGATAGGCGGCCGCGGCGCCGGCGGGGACGGCATACACGCCGCCTTGGAGCGGGTTGCTGACCAGGGACTCGGTGATGCCGCCGCCTCCGGAGAAGACGGGGGGGCCGCCGCTGGCCGAGACGGCGAAGCGGTACTGG
This sequence comes from uncultured Rhodospirillales bacterium, assembly GCA_903910565.1. GTDB lineage: Bacteria > Pseudomonadota > Alphaproteobacteria > Acetobacterales > Acetobacteraceae > CAIYPH01. Next base: position 4,440 of record CAIWAJ010000582.1, on the reverse strand, counting down.
TTGGCCGCGAGACCGAGATATGGGGGGAGCTGGGTGACGGTGGTGACGCTGCTTGCCGTATCGGTGGCGCTGCCGCCGGGGCCGGTGACAGTAAGGGTAAAGGCGGTGGTGGCAAGGAGGCCGCCGGCGGGGGCGGCGGGGGTGAACACCAGCCCGGCCAGCGCCGCGCTGACGGAGCCCGGGCTGTCGGTAATGGTGTAGGTCCCGGTCGCGGGGTTGAAGCTGCCGCCGCCGAGGTTGCTGAGGGTGCCGCCGCCGGCGGGGGAGAGCGCCACGGTGAGCGTTTCATCCTGGCCGATGCTCGGGTCGGTGATGGTGACGCCGGTGAAGGGGCGGCTCGGCGCCTGGTCGGCCACGGCCTGCAAGGCGATGGTGTGGTTGATGGACGGCGGGACGGCCGACGTGGGGTAGACGAAGGTGCCACCGGCGCCGTCGCTCGTGGCGAGGAAGGCGAGGCCGGCGTAGTTTTCGGCATCCAGGTGCAGTTGGACGCTGCCTTGCGCGCCGCTGATGGTGAGGCGGTTGGTGACGGTGTCGAAGCTGGTCACCACGTCATTGGCGGCATCGCCGATCGTGGTGAGGTCAATGGTATCGTGCGGGCCGATGAAGCCGGCGATGGTGCCGGGGAGGGCGGTCGTGCCGGCGATCGCCAGGGTGGCGTAGTTGGACCCGCCGGCAAAGCGGATGGTGGGAAAACCGGCGGGGCGCAGGCTGGCGAGGTTCACCACCACCGGGCTGGCCGCGCTGCCCTGGAGTTGCAGGACGTTGCCGGAGCCGGAGGCGATGATGGCGCCGGTGATGGCGTAGCCGCCTTCGAGGGTGAGCAGGTTGGCGCCGGGGCCGCCGAACCGGATGGCGGTGCGGCCGGAGGTGGCGATGGTGCCGGCGTTGGTGATGGTGCCGCCTCTGCCGAGATAGATGCCGGTGTTGGAGGCCGAGATGGTGCCGTAATTGGCGATCGTGGCGCTGCCGCCCACCGCGATGATGCCGTAGGCGGGGCCGGAGATGACCGACGCGGACGCCGCGTTGATGATGGTGCCGCCCGCGTGCAGGGCGATGCCGGGGCCGCCGCCCGCGGGTTCGGCGCGGATGGTGCCGGTGTTGGTGACGAGAGCGGGGCCGCCGGTGAGGTAGATCGGGAGGATCGCGTCGATCAGGGCCTGGGGGGCGGCGGGCGAGCCGTTGGTGATGGTGCCGCCGCGGCCGAGATAGAGGCCGACATTGAACAGGGTGTTGGTGATGGTGCCGAGATTGGTGATGGTGGCCGGCCCGCCGGGCGTGCCGTAGAGGGTGGGCGCGAACCCCGCGCCGTTGCCGGGCAGGCGGGTGATGGCACCGGCGGCGGTGTTGAGCAGATAGGCGCCGGGGGCGAGGCGGAAGCCATAGCCGGAGGCGACGGCGACGGAGCCGGTGTTCACGATGGTACCCGCGAGCGTGAGGGTGCCGGCGACGGTCAGGGTGGTGCCGGTGTCGAAGGTGCCACCGTTCATCACCCATTGGGCTGAGGTGTCGACGGTGCCGTAGGTGAAGCCGGCGAAATCGGCGCTGCCGTTCAGCGTGCCGGTGGTGGTGGTGGCGGCGAATTCCAGCGTATCCGCACCGCCGCCGCCCGATACCGCGCCCTGGATGAGGAGGGTGCCAGGCAGGAGTTGCAGCAGGTCGTCGCCGCCGCCGAAGGCGATGGCGGTGCCGCCGGTGCCGATGATGGTGCCGCTGTCGATGAGGGTTTGCGCGAGGGTGCCGGTGGTGGCGAGCAGCAGGCCGGCGGCGCCGCGGATGGTGCCGGCGTTGTAGATGCTGGAGCTGCCGGCGTCGGCGTAGATGCCGGCATAGGCGGGGCCGGAGATCAGGCCGCCGGGCGCGTTGGTGACGGTGCCGCCGCCGCTGAGGCGGATGCCGGGGCCGGCGGTGGCGATGACCTGGCCGGCGTTGATCACGGTGCCCGAGGAGGGGGCGGTGATCGCCGGGCCGGTACCGGGGTTGGTGATGACGCCCGAGGCGGTGATGGCGAGGGGCGAGGGGTAGGCGCCGGAGAGTGTGATGCCGTGCGAAATCGTCGTGTTGACCGACGCCATGGGCGAGTCTCCTGCGATGTTTCGGGGGAGCTCGTCCGCCTCGCGTGACCCGCGATGGCCATGACGAGACACCGCAGGTTGTTTCGCATGCTGGGGATGGCGGGGGCAAGCGTGTGATGCAGGTGAAGGAAGGGCTTCTTTTTTGAAAAAAAGAAGCAAAAAACCTTTATCCGTCTTGGTCCGTAGCGCTCCCCACTATCCGAGGGACGTACGCCAACGGCATGGATGGAACCGAAAGTTTTTTTGGTTCTTTTTGTTCACAAAAAGAACACCCTTCACCCCCCAACGAAAAACGCCGGGAGTTGCCCCCCGGCGCTTCGTTTCGCGTCGTTCAGTCGCCTAGATGTCGGCGCTGGCCGGGCGGTGGTGCGGCGGTTCGATCTCGTCCGCCGCGTAGATGTCACGGTCCTTGGTTTCCGGCACGAAGAGCAGGCCGACGATGAAGGTCATCGCGGCGATGCCGATCGGGTAGTAGAGGCCGGAGTAGATGTCGCCGGTGGCGGCCACGATCGTCACCACGATCGGGGGGAGCAGGCCGCCGAACCAGCCGTTGCCGATATGGTAGGGCAGCGACATCGCGGTGTAGCGGATGCGGGTGGGGAAGAGTTCCACCAGCATGGCTGCGACCGGGCCGTAGACCATGGTCACCAGGATGGCGAGATAGACCAGCATGGTGATGAGCAGGGTGTTGTCGATCGCCTTGGGATCCGCGGTCGCCGGGTAGCCGGCGCCGCGCACGCCCTCGGTGACCGCCTTGGTGAATGCGGCGCGGGCATCGGCCAGGGCCTTGCCTTCGAGCTTGTTGCCATCGACCGCCGGGATGGTCGCGGTGCCGATCTTCACCGCCGCCGTGGTGCCCGCGGGCGCGGCCTGCTGGCCATAGTTCACCGACAGGGCGATGAGCGTCTGGCGCGCGATGTCACAGGAGTTGCGGAACACCTTGCCGCCGACGGGGTCGAACAGCAGGTTGCAATCGGCGGGGTCGGCGATGACGGTCACCGGGGAGTTGGCGAGGGCCTTCTCCAGCGCCGGGTTGGCGGCGTGGGTGATCATCTTGAAGGTCGGCACGTAGGTGATCGCGGCGAGGAGGCAGCCGCCGAGGATGATCACCTTGCGGCCGATCTTGTCGGAGAGCCAGCCCCAGAAGACGAAGCCGAGGGTGGCGATGGCGAGCGCGATCACCAGCGCGGTGTCGGCGGTGTTGGCATCGACCTTCAGGGTGTTGACCAGGAAGATACGGGCGTAGAACTGCCCGCCATACCAGACCACCGCCTGGCCGGCCGTGAGGCCGAACAGCGCGATGATGGCCACCTTGGCGTTCTTCCACTGGCCGAAGGCCTCGCCGAGCGGCGCCTTGGAGTGGGTGCCCTCCTCCTTCATCTTGGTGAAGGCCGGGGATTCCGCGAGCTTGGAGCGGATCCACAGCGAGATCGCCAGGAGGAAGATCGAGAGCAGGTAGGGGATGCGCCAGCCCCAGTCGGCGAAATCCGCGGCCGAGACGGAGTTGCGCACCACGGCGACCACGAGGAGCGAGATGAACAGGCCGATGGTCGCCGTCGTCTGGATCCAGGAGGTGTAGAAGCCGCGGCGGCCGTGCGGGGCGTGTTCGGCCACGTAGGTCGCCGCACCGCCATACTCGCCGCCGAGGGCGAGGCCCTGGAGGAGGCGGAGCGACAGCAGCAGCACGGGGGCGAGCCAGCCGATGGTGGCGTAGCCGGGGACCAGGCCAACGATGAAGGTCGACAGGCCCATGATCGAGATGGTGACGAGGAAGGTGTATTTGCGGCCCACCAGGTCTCCGAGACGGCCGAACACCAGGGCGCCGAAGGGGCGCACGAGGAATCCGGCGGAGAAGGTCAGCAACGCGACGATGAACTGCACCGACGGGTCGAACATGGTCCAGAACTTGGCGCCGATCTGGGCGGCGGTCCAACCATACAAATAGAAGTCATACCATTCGAACACCGTGCCGGTGGATGAAGCGATGATGACCTTTCGCTCCTCCGCCGTCATCGGCCGGATCTCCGCGTCGGACCGCGGAATACGTGCCTGAGCCGCCATGACGTTATCGAGCCTCCCGTGCTTTTTGGACTGGTGGTTGAATTCCCCCGCACCCCGCCATGTGAACGAAGGACAACGGTTTGCAAAGCCCTATTTTCGCCAATTAGCCGCCCGGGCCGCCGCGGGATGACGGAAGTTTAACCCGCTGCCGCAACGTCGCCATGATCCCGCCCGACGGCGGCCTTGCTCGGGCGGTCATATCCCCTTGTCAGGCAATCCTGCCGGACACCAGGAAAGACCCCCGATGACCAGCTTCTCCCGCATCGCTTTCGCCGCCCTCCTCTCGGCCGCCTTCGCTCTGCCG